>JASLKQ010000027.1 GCA_030747505.1 Verrucomicrobiota bacterium
TCTTTGCTTCAAGTGTAGTAATGATTTGCGCACGCTCCTTGGACTCTACTGCAAACCTCTCTATCTCCTTGGTATTTGATGCCACTAAATCCGTTTGAATCTTCAGGTCGACTTCAAGCTTCTGCCGGGCAGCAGAAACCTCTTGGAGTTTAGTTTCCAAGACCCCCAAATCTTGAGCGTGCTGAAGTTTTAAAGCTTCCGCCTCAGACACCTTCTTCTCCAAATCCAAACTCAACTCCTTGGCCTTATCCTCCCCAGCAGTCACTTCCGCGCCAAGCTCTTCAATGCGATTACCCTGCGATTTAATCGTCTCTTCCTGCGATTTATTGGTTGAATCAAGTTGATCACGCAGAACCTCAAGTTGCTCCTTGTTCTTGCGCGTTTCTTTTAGCTCATCATGAATATCGTCTCTTTCAGTTTTGAGTTTTGCGTACTCGTCGAGTTTATTCTGATTGCTGACAATCGAAAAAATACCGACTGCAGCGGTAATTGCCGCCAGCATCACAATGGCGATTGATTTTCTGTCCTTCATGGTCGTGGGAAATAGTGCCCGAAGCCGCATGTCAGGCACGATAAACTTATTGGACCGGTGTCAACAGATTGCTGTTAGATTACTCACAGGATGTTCTCATTTTTTCGTTTTTGAATTGGCCCACAAGCCAATAACTCCCACACTAAGGGCATGGACAGTTTGAATTCTCCTCAACAACAAATGCCAGAAACAGCTGATGAAATTGCAGCTGCAGTTTTCAGCGAGTGCCTTATCACGCTGGTTCGCACTGCAGCTATGCTTCTGGGAAAGATTACGGCCCCTGCTACAGGAGAACCCGTTAAAGACCTCACGCGAGTCCAATTGGTAATCAAGCAGTTGGAGCTATTGGAAAATAACGCATCAAAACTTAGCATTGATGAACAACAACTGGTGAAACAAAGCCTACAGGAACTACGCATGGCCTACGTAAGTGCTGCCGGGAAGCGTCCCGAGGACCCCGACGAGAGCAAAGAAGAAACTCCTTCAGAATCAGTTGAGCAGACACAGTCTGTGGAGGCCAATAAAAAAGCAGAAAACTCATCTCCAGAAGGCAGCAACGCAGACGATGATGAAGAAAGCAACCGGAAGCGATTCATTAAAAAATATGACTAACAGAAACAGAGCTAGTCTAACAAAACAATGACTGACGCCTGCCTGCGAAGCAGGCTGACATAATCAGGGAGAACGCTAAGGTACTTTTTTACATGCAAATGATTCCGGATCTCCCTGGAAACCTCTGGGAGCTTTCTAGTCCGAGCAGGAACCACGCTGGCGACCTTCACGATATGATAACCAAAATCGGACTCCACCATCTCTATCTGACTGGGCCGCAACGCAAAAATCTTTCGCTCGAAGGCCGGACTAGATGAACCCTGTACAATTTGAAGCTTCCCACCGATTTCTTTGGTAGACATATCTTCCGAAAACTCCAAGGCCAACTGCTTCATGGAAACACCGACTCTTGCTTTCCGAAGCACTTTTGCTGCCACTGATTGCTTGAATGCACGCTCATCCGGGTTCAGCTTGCGCCCCGTAACCAGGTCGACCTTTGCTAAGAGCACATGAACCACTTCGGCTATTGCAGGCACCTTCCATAAGGAATGATTTTTGTTATAGTACCCTTCAATTTCCGTATCCTTCACCATTGTCTTTGACTTCAGTTCTCGCTTGAGAACCTGCTGGGTGAGCGCATTATTCTGCAGATGCAATCGATACGCGTTGGTCGTAAACCCAAGGGACTGAATTCTTAATATGAATGCTGTTTCCGAGATGTAGTAACTACGAAGATCTTTGTAACTATCTAATGATTGAATGTATGCCTGCCCTCGATCCCCAGCGGTGGCACGGGTAGCTGCAATATTCCTAATAATCAACTCATCTAAAACTTGTTTACGAAAGAAAACCTCCATCTCAGTCGGCACAACTGAACCGGAAACTGCCTGAGATAAAACAAACTGCCGGTAAGCTGATTCAAGTTCGGATTGCTTAACTGTAAACCCCAACCCCTTGGCAACCAATTTCCCTGGACTCGCTGGGGCAGCAAATATCACACCTCCTAACCCTAGTCCCAGGGCCAAACCAAACCACCATTTATTCATAATACTCCTTATATCGAAACCACCTTAACATTGGTGATATCAGAATCATTCCCCACCTTTTCCAGTAATTCAACCGGCGGCTCATGGTCGAGATTCAGGATCATTAATGCCTCACCCCCTGCTTCATCCCGATTCAGGGACATGTTGGCTATGTTCACCTGATGCTCGCCCATCAGAGAACCAATATAGCCCACCATACCCGGCTTGTCGACGTTATTCATGAGGAACAAGACTCCCTCGGCAACGACTTCCACATTACGGCCATTGATCCGGACAATCCGCGGATGTCCTCCAAAAAAAGTGCCGCCGGCCGAAACCTTGGCACCATCATCTGAACTTGCTTCCACGTGCATCCACTCCGCGTAATCCGGACCCTCGTGCGCCTTGATTTCCTCGACCCTGATCCCGAGTGAGCTAGCCATCGCCCGCACATTAACCTGATTGGCTTCCGCACCTCCTGCACAGGCCAAAAACCCCTTAAGAACAAAACGTGTCACCGGATCAGCGGGCACTTCTGCAGCTTTACCTCCATAGGTAATCTTCAGGTGTTCATTTCTCCGCGAACCCAGTTGAGCCACTAACTTGCCGAGCTTCTCACCCAGCTCTAGATAGGGTTTTACCATCTCATAAGCCTTGGCATCCAAGCTCGGCATATTGACTGCATTACGCACTGCCCCACTCAACAGAAAATCAGTGATTGCCTCAGCCACCTCAATCCCCACGCTTTCCTGTGCTTCGGCTGTGCTGGCTCCCAAATGCGGTGTCATCACTATATTTGACTCAGCACGCAAGGGGGAATCTTCGGGGCACGGCTCGCTCTGGTATACGTCAAGCGCGCACCCCGCCACTTTCCCGCTCTTCACAGCTTCCACGATATCCGTTTCGTTAATAATGCCTCCACGTGCGCAATTGATAAGATATACCCCATCCTTCATGCGCGATATACTCTCGGCATTGATCATATCTTGGGTCTGTTCGGTGAGCGGCATATGAACGGTGATAAAATCCGATCGCTCCATCAGTTCATTAAGTTCCAGCAATTCCACCTGAAGTTCTCGAGCCTTGCTCAGAGAAAGAAATGGGTCATAGGCCAGGACCCTCATCCCAAAAGCAATGGCTCTTCTGGCCACCTGCCCCCCAATCCGCCCCATCCCACAAATGCCCAGTGTCTTGCCGCTTAGCTCAGTTCCCGCATATTTCTTACGGTCCCATCGGCCTTCCTTCATGGAGACATGTGCTTGGGGAATATTGCGCGCCAAAGCCATCATCATGGAAAAGGTCAACTCGGCGGTAGAGATAGTATTCCCCGCCGGTGTATTCATCACAACGATCCCCTTGGAGGTGGCATAATCAACATCCACATTATCCACACCCACACCAGCACGTCCCACCACTCGCAACTTCGGCGCCTTATCCATTACCTCTGAAGTCACCTTTGTCGCTGAACGAACAACAAGAGCCTCAGCTTCAGCCAAAAGCTCATCCGTAAGGCCATCATTCACTACTGTAACTTCAAGCTCAGACTGAGCCTCTAGACAGGCAACTCCCTTAGCAGAAACATTATCGCAAACCAGTACTTTCATCGGCGCGCGCAGTCTAGAGATGCGAAAGGTCAGTGTCAAACCAGGCTGCTAATTCCATGCCCAAGCGCTCGACCGGCAATCCCACAACGTTGGTTAGTGAGCCGTGCAGGGATTCCACAATCCACTCCCCCTTTTCCTGAATGGCGTAAGCCCCTGCCTTGTCGAGTACCGCCACGGCCTTGAGATAGTCATTAATTTGTCGGCTGGACAGCTTCCTGAACCCTACACGCGTAGTGACCGAGAACGCTTTCTTTCGGGCGTGCCCCACAAGAGCACAAGCTGTAGTTACCTGATGGGTTTTGCCGCTCAACCGCCTGAGCATGCCTTTTGCCTCGGTCAAGTTCTTCGGTTTTCCATATAATTCATCATCCAAATGCACTAAAGTATCGGCTCCCAGAACGGTATGCCTTGGATGAGCTGCTGCCACCTCTTTAGCCTTGGCCAAGGCATTGGCCTTGCAGATAGACCGCGCCGCCCTACCCCTCCCGTGCGTTTCCTGCGTATCGGCAACAACTACACGGAATTTCACTCCCATTTGCCCTAAGAGCTCCTGACGTCTGGGGGATCCTGAAGCCAAGATAATCCGCCTCATTCTGTAACCCTCTCAAAAATCGAATGCATGTTGGCGAAGTCTATTAGCCTTCAGCTAAAAGTCGAGTCAGCCAAGCTTGCTTCTCAGCCAATAATTCATTATATAGGACAGACAACGCGTCTGGCCCAATGAGTTCCAATACCTCTACTGCGGAGCCGCTCTCTGGCGGCTTAAACTTCCAACTTTCCACCATGATGTTCCTCCAGTATGCAATCTGGGGAGCATGGCTGCCACTGCTATGGCCATTTCTAGCCGGCCACCGCAACTTCAGTCCTGCTGAAATTGGAAACATGTTTGCTGTGGGGGCGATTGGGGCAATCGTAGCCCCTTTTATAGCCGGGCAAATTGCCGACCGCTGGTTTAATACCGAAAAATTTCTCGGGATTAGTCATATTTTGGGTGGCATTCTGGTATGGCAACTGGCCTCTCTCGAGTCCTACAGTAGTTTCCTTTACTTTTCGCTGGCCTACTCACTGGTATATTCTCCAACTCTTTCACTGACCAATTCACTAGCATTCCATCACCTGCCTGACCGTGACCGGGACTTTGGCAAAATTCGGATATGGGGAACGGTCGGATGGATTGCCGTAGGAATTGGAATCGGTCAATGGCTCCTCTATCAACACACCCCAACAGGAGCCACCCCAGAAGTTGTCTCCGCCGCACAGGCCGAAGGGATGGCAGACGCTTTCAAACTGAGCGGAGCTCTAGGTATCGCTATGGGTATTTTCTGCTTTTTCCTGCCAGCAACACCACCCGCAAAAGAGGAAAAGAACAGTGCGATTGGCGGGGCATTAGGAGCAATTAAGCATCAACCCCTGATAACATTGTTTTTGATCGCTGTCCCTATTAGCTGTGTCCACCAGTTCTATTTTGTCCACACCGCCCCTTTCCTAGGGCAATTCCAAAATCAGGCGGAAGGTTTTATCAACATCGTTAATAAGATCGTTGGCGTAGGGGGTGGAGGTCTCATGACAATTGGCCAGATGATGGAATTGGCCGTCCTTGCGTTCATTCCATTGTTTGCAAAAAAGGTTTCCCGCAAGGCCCTGCTGTGCACAGGCATTATAGCCTACACATTACGTATGTTTCTATTTGCTTATGGGCCTAGTTTCCCCGAAGCACTCCAGCTTCCAGCCATAATTTTGGGAGTATCGATGCACGGTTTTTGTTTTGGCTGCTTTATCTTTGTAGCATTTATGGTGGTGGATGAAGAATGTTCAGCAGATGTAAGGGCCAGTGCCCAGAGCCTCTTCAATCTTGTTATTGTCGGTATCGGTATCATTGTCGGCAGCTTAATCGCTGGTAAAATTGCTGAGATTTCTACCGTAGACGGTGATATGAATTATACGAAACTGTTCAGTTATCCGATGTGGGCAGCTCTAGCCTGTTTGGTTTTCATGATGGCCGTTTACCCGAACAACCCTCCAACTGTCGAGACTGGCCCTGAGGGCACCGATACAGATTCTGATGAAGAGTCCAAAGATAAGGAATCTGACGATTCTGAACCCGAAAACTAAAAAATCGCTTGCAGTGAAACCCGCCCTGCGTATTCTCAGCGCGCGGGATGGAGCAGCCCGGTAGCTCGTCAGGCTCATAACCTGAAGGTCGTTGGTTCAAATCCAGCTCCCGCAACCAACTTTTAGCCCCTGATTTTTTCAAGGGCTTTTTCTTTATCCATTGATTTCAGCCAGAACTTCAGCCGCATGTTCTTCAGGTTTTACCTTGGGCCAGATCTTCTGAATCTTTCCTTCCGGATCAATCAAATAACTAATCCGGTGAATCCCCTCGTATTCCTTGCCCATAAACTTCTTTGGCCCCCATGCACCATATTTTTTAACGATCTTCTGGTCTTCATCTGCCAAAAGCAGAAAAGGTAAATCATATTTGGCCACAAACTTGTCGTGCTTGGACACCGAGTCACAGCTCACGCCCAAAACCACGGCCTTGGCTTTTTCAAAATCAGCGTGTTCATCACGGAACGCGCAGGCTTCCTTTGTTCAGCCAGGCGTATCGTCTTTCGGATAGAAAAATAGCACTACGTGTTTTCCCTTAAAGTCCTTAAGAGAAACCTTGCCTCCCCCGTTAGCAGATGCGTTAAAATCTGGCGCCTTTGCTCCTTCCTTTAGTGTGATATTTGGTCCCAGTGCCATTTCAATATTGAAACTCAATCAGGCGACTCCGACTGTCAAGTCCCACCTATCTTCATAGCCTAACCAGAAGTGGCGCGAAGTTCATCATATTGTCGCAATCCTTCACGGAAATAAAATATTCCGGTAATAACGGTTGTTACAGCAGATATCACAGCAAGCCAAAATGTGCCAACCTCAGGCAATTTACATAGCACCCATCCTATCACCACCATCTGGAATACCGCTGAGGTCTTGCTCATGAAAATGGGTTTCACCTCCACATTACCCATCACCACATACAAAAGAATACTTCCGATTAAAATGATCCCATCACGCCCAATCACTGTCACCGTCAACCAAAGAGGAATGCGTTGATTAAATGGGTTAGATTCAAACTCCACACTCAAGAGGATCAGCCCTGAAAACATCAGCAATTTGTCTGCAATTGGATCCAAATAGGAGCCCAACTTGGTCGCTTGGCCGCGGAATCTTGCCAGATATCCATCTATCCCATCACTGACCGTAGCCACCAAAAATGTGGCCATAGCCCCGTACCAATAGATGTAGACCTCAGGGTTTCTGAAATAATAAAGCAACTGAGCGACAAATATCGGCACCAGGATGATGCGGCCTATAGTAACTTTGTTTGCGGTAGTCACTTGCTGCTTAAAGCATTGGACCGCAATGACCTGGAAAAATCAATCCATCTGGGCCAAAGCCTTGTCAAAGCGACTCAAAACACGATCACGACCCAGTACAGCCATGAGATCATATAAACTTGGCCCCACCTTAACCCCCGTGCAGGCACAGCGAGCAGGCATCACCAGGTTGCGTACTTTTAACTCTAATTCATCGGCTAAGGCCTTTAATGTGCTTTCCAAGGTCTCAGGGGCAAAGGTTCCAATATCGCCGTATTTCGCCCTCAGCTGGATAAATGGCTCCTTATTCTCTGGAGCAAACGCCTTTGAAGCCATGGCTTGGTCATAAACAATCTCATCAGTGAAATAAAAACTACAAAATTCGGGCAGATCCTCGACCTGCTTTACTTTGCCCTGACAGGTTGCCAGAGCTGCTTCAATATAGCCGGCAGAAGCGCCTCCAAAATCCACACCGGCCTTTATGGCTAGTTCGGTGTACTGATCGATCGGTAATGCCCGAAGATGCTCATAATTCATCCACTGGAGTTTCTCTAAATCAAATCGGGCATTGGCGCGATTGACCTGCGGTAAATCGAAACGCTCGATAATCTCCTTCATCGGCAGAAGCTGGGAATCATCCTTGGGTGACCATCCCAGCAGGCTAAGATAGTTGGTCACAGCACCGGGCACATATCCGGCCTTTTGCCAGCCTTCAAGAGATGCCCCATCATCACGTTTACTCATTTTGCTGCCATCTGAATTTAGAATTAGCGGTATGTGTGCAAATTTAGGTGGCTCAACTCCAAACGCCCTGAAAAGGGCAATATGCTTCGAAGTATTGGAAAGATGATCTTCGCCCCGAATAACATGAGTAATTCTCATCTCAATGTCATCGACCACATTGACCAAATGAAAAACAGGCTTACCATCGGAACGGACAATCACAAAATCAGGCTGCACCTCCTCTCGATCAGTTAATTCCCTCACCACATCCCCACAAATAAGGTCTGGGATCGTAATCGGTTCTCTCTGCATCTTAAAGCGAAGTGCTCCCTCATCTTCATACACCAGCCCCTTGGCCTTTAGTTCATCAACCCGTCTGGAATAAGTATCTGCACGTTGCGATTGATAGTAGGGCCCGTACTCACCAATACTCTCTCCTTTCGGGTCATTTACCGCAGGACCTTCATCCCAATCGAGCCCCAGCCACCGAAGCCCCTCCAGAATCACATTGATGGCCTCAGGCGTATTACGTTCCTCATCAGTGTCTTCAATGCGTAATACAAATTTACCCCCTGTATGTCGTGCATATAGCCAATTAAATAAAGCCGTTCTAGCCCCACCAATATGCAGATACCCTGTTGGGCTCGGGGCGAATCTGACGCGTACACTCATGGGCGCGGAAGATAGCCGTCGAGCTTCCTCAAAACAACACAAAGTGCCTCAAGCCTCGGCACAGAAACATTGACTGCTCGCGCCTGACGCAAAGGCTCAAGAAACATACTTTCCATTTCAAAAGGCCTGCCTTGATCAAAATCAACCACCGTCGAAGGGCGATATGACCCCATGGTACGGGTATTATGAATCATGCGTTGGGCCAAATCTGCTTTCAGATTAATATCCTTGGCTGCTGCAATATTGATTATTTCCTGCATTAACTCATGTACAAGAATCCCCCATGCTTCTTCACCCAAAAGTCGATCCGTAGCCCATGCTGGACCAATCACCTCCGGGATTTCGCCGAATTCCAAGGCCGTTAACCCGGCAGCTGCAGCGACTCCTAGGCCGTTAAAGGGAATATTCCAGACCAGTTTTTCCCATAGGCCTTCACCCAACTCATCGACCACCTCACAAGACACTCCAGATTTCTCAAATATTTTCGCAATTTCCCGTGTACGCATCTGAGCAGCCTGCTTGAATTCTCCCAGTACAATTTTACCAAACCCCTGATGTTTTACTACCCCGGGTCCAGTCCTGTTCAGGCA
Organism: Verrucomicrobiota bacterium; assembly: GCA_030747505.1. Taxonomy (GTDB): domain Bacteria; phylum Verrucomicrobiota; class Verrucomicrobiia; order Limisphaerales; family UBA1100; genus UBA1100. The sequence continues at coordinate 9,061 of JASLKQ010000027.1, forward strand.
GACAAAACATAAACCTGCCAAGACCCGTTCCTTTCCGAATAAATCTGCCAATTGCTCGCAATTACCCAAACCATTTTGCAGACATAAAATAGCTGTATTGGGTCCCGCAAGCGGATCAATCAACTCATGGTACTGAGTATTGGCCGTGGTTTTCAGACCCACCAAAATAAGATCACATATTCCAATGGAACTAGGAATACTGTGAGCGTGAGGGCGCACAGTAAAATCATCATCTAAACTTTGAACGCGTAAACCGTGTTCACGAACCACATCGTAATCGGCTCGCAGCAACAAATGAACCTCAGCCCCTGCACGGCAAAGTCTAGCGCCATAATACCCCCCCAGTGCCCCGACCCCAACCACTCCGATTTTCATGGGTTACAGTAAATACAAAGGGCAAAAATGAAAAAGGCGCCCCAAATGAGGCGCCCGTGAAAATGGGATATTCTCCCTTTAAATACCAATAGCCTCTTTGGCAGCTTTCAAGTAGGTGAACTTCAGCTTTTTCTTAGCTGGCACATCTACCTCTTCGCCGGTTCTGGGCCCAAAACGCATTATCATCTTGCGAGCCTTGGTTTGACGGATCGATACCTTGCCAAGTCCAGGGATAGTAAATCCATCCTTCGCGTTCTTATAGGCCAAACCAGCCAATGCTTCCAATGCGGCCTTGGCCTGTGCCTTTGATATATCTGCCGATTCCGCTATCGCGGCTATCGTTGCGGTCTTTGTCAGTTTCGCCATGTGTCTTTCTCCTTTGGTTAAAATATGTCGCCCTGCGACTAGGGCCCGAGTAAAAGGACCATTCATCCATTCCAGCAAGGCTAAAACTCGAATTTTGGTCAAAAGGTATTCACAAATAACCCTGTTTTTCCAGCACAAGCTTGACTTGACAGCCTTGCCAACGAACATCACCGCCATCCTATAAACATGGAAAAATCTCCTGAAAAATTAACACTCGCCCTCCTGCAGCATTCTTGTGATTCTGAAGTTGAGAAAAATCTGGATCATTGTCTGAATGCCGCCAAAACCGCTGCCATAAACGGTGCCCAGATCATTTGCACTCAGGAACTCTTTGCTTCACAGTACTTTTGCCAAAGCGAGAATCATTCCAATTTTGCCCTCGCTGAACCCATCCCAGGACCGAAAACCGCAGTTTTTCAGGAAATTGCCAAAGAGCACGAAGTCGTAATTATCGCCTCACTCTTTGAAAAACGTGCTGCGGGACTGTACCACAACACTGCAGCCATCATTGATGCAGACGGCTCCCTGCTCGGCACATACCGGAAAATGCATATTCCTGATGATCCGCTTTACTACGAGAAATTCTATTTTACTCCCGGAGATCAGGGCTTTCAGTCATGGGAAACAAAATACGGTAAAATTGGCGTTCTTATTTGCTGGGACCAATGGTATCCCGAAGCTGCCCGTCTCACAGCATTGGCGGGTGCTGAAATCCTTTTTTACCCAACCGCCATCGGCTGGCATCCGTCCGAAAAAACCACCGAAGGAGAAACTCAGCATACTGCATGGCAAACGATTCAACGTAGTCATGCCATCGCCAACGGCTGCTATGTAGCTGCCATTAACCGAACTGGACATGAAAATCCTGCTGGAGGCGACGGTCTGGAATTCTGGGGACAGAGCTTCGTTGCATCTCCTGGGGGCGAAATATTGGCACAAGGCTCAGTTGACCAAAACGAGACCATCATGGCCGAAATTGACATGAACCGAATTGAAGAAGCGCGCACCCATTGGCCTTTTTTGCGGGACCGCCGAATTGACGCCTACGAAGGATTATCCCAACGCTTTCTGGATAAATGAGTTACCGAGGTCGAATCGCCCCTACGCCCACCGGTTATCTGCATTTGGGTCACGCACGAACCTTCTGGACGGCTCATGACCGCTGCAAGGCGGCAAATGGCACCCTTTTTTTCCGTAATGAGAATTTGGATGCCAACCGCTGTAAAGCGGAGTACCAACAGGCTGCCATTGAGGACTGCCGCTGGCTGGGCATCGAATGGGAAGGAGAACCCCTCAATCAATCCACTCGAACCCAGTACTACCAAAAGGCCTTTAAAGAGCTTTGTGAGACAGGTTGTCTTTACCCGTGTACTTGTTCACGAAAAGACATTCAAGAGGCGTTAGCTGCCCCTCATGGAGACGATGGAGAGGCGATTTACCCGGGGACTTGCCGCCAGCTCGTGACAACTGCAGATAATCAATCCGCCAACTGGCGCTTCCGGGTGCCCGAAGGGGAAAAGATTGAGTTTGAGGATGCTCATTTTGGCCCTCAGTCTTTCACCTGTGGGGTTGATTTTGGAGATTTCCCAGTATGGCAAAAAAACGGTGTCCCGTCCTATCAACTGGCAGTGGTAGTGGACGATGCGGAGATGGGAATTACAGAGGTTGTGCGAGGAGCTGACCTTCTGATTTCCACAGCCCGGCAACTCCTACTTTACCGGGCACTTAGTCTCACTCCGCCGAATTTTTACCATTGTGAGCTTATGCTGGATGAGGTGGGAGAGCGACTTGCCAAACGCAATGATGCTCTAAGTCTATGCTCTTTGCGAAATCAGGGAAAAACACCCAAAGAATTACAATCGGAGTGGACCTAATCCTCTCCCTCATTAGCCAATAAATGGCCCGGAATGGTACAGGCAGGGGGATTAGTTAATCCAGTCACTACGTATTGCCCTCCGCTCGGGCAGTTTGTGGAAACCCCATCGGCAAGATAAAAGGCAATCTCGGAAAAAGTCACCGACGACTCTAGCGGTTTCCCTTTATCCAGTTGCCAAAGGCGCATCGCCTTATCGATCTCCCGAAGATTTTTAACACATTTCTGTATACTTTTGTCCTGTTTATCAGAAATAGTATAGGGAATTAAAACCACAGCCCCGACCAATAAAATGGCCACAACCAATATCCAATCAACCACCCCAAACGCGCGATACATATAGTTTCCCGGGGTTAGCTCAAAAATTAACGACGCCCCTCTTCTTCCTCTTCTTCCTCTTGGGAAAGAGTATGACCTACAACAGTACAAGTGGGCTTCTCGGCAACCGTGGTAAGTTCATATTCACCCCCAGAAGGGCATCTGGGAATGCCATCCTTGAAATATTCCTCTAGTTCCTCAAGCGAAACCTCAGCATCATCAGCTTTGCGTTTTTCGAGGGACCATTGGGCTATTGCAAATTCAATGGTACGAAGATTGGCCTTACACCCGTTAACCTGAGCGTTCTTCTTTGCTTTCACAAGGTTTGGTATTGCCACCGCAGCCAATAGCCCAATGATGGCAACCACAATCATAATTTCCACCAGTGTGAAACCGCGCTTTCTGGAAGTTGAAATATTCATAGCCTCTTTAAGAAATCACTATCATATACGTAATCAGGAATCAACTCGTTACACTATAGGCTAATTTCACTACTCAAACATGCCGGGCAGGCCTCCACCCAATGATCAGGAGCTATTTCCTGAAACGGGGGCAGGTTCTTCAAATGTTCCGTATTATGCGGAATCTCGCTCCTGGGAGCAAAACGGCAACCGTCCGGCGGATCTATGGGTGAGGGAACATCTCCCTCTAAAACCACCCGATCGGGCTTATGTGTTGGATCAGCTACCGGAATAGCGGAAATTAAGGCCTTTGTGTAAGGGTGAATTGGATTGGAATATATTTCCTCAGAAGGCGCCAGCTCTACGATCCGGCCCAGATACATCACTGCGATCCGGTCACTGATATGCTTTACCACGGCCAGATCATGAGAAATAAATAAATAACTTAGGCCCATTTCACGCTGTAACTCCATCAGGAGATTCAACACCTGGCTTTGAATGGAAACATCCAAGGCACTTACCGGTTCGTCACAAATCAATAGCTTCGGTTTTAGAGCCAACGCACGTGCGATCCCAATCCGTTGGCGCTGGCCTCCGGAAAATTCAAACGGATAACGTTGAGCCGCCGATTCATTCAAACCAACCTTGCGCAATAATTCTGAGACCCACTGGCGACGCTCCTCGCGTGTTCCCATGCCCTGCACTACAAATGGCTCTTCCACAATAGTGCCAATAGTATGCCGGGGATTGAGCGACTCATAGGGATCCTGAAAGATCATTTGCATCTCTCTACGAAAAGGCTTCATCGCGTTTTGGAGTGATGTAATCTCAACCCCTTCAAACCGAATACGCCCGTCCGTTGGGTCGTATAGTTTCGCTATCGTCTTGCCCAGAGTGGTTTTGCCACATCCGCTCTCTCCTACGACCCCAAGCGTCTCACCTGCACGAATCTCAAGGCTCACTCCGTCCACCGCCTTGCAAGCCGCCACGGACCGCCGGAATACTCCGCCCTTAACTGGGAAATGCATCTTCATTCCCTCAATCCTGATCAGTTCTTTGCTATCGCGTTCAGGCTCGACTTCACCGCGAATTCTAACAGTCAGAATAATCACATAAATCCACATGGTAACATTCGCGGTAATCATCAGGGCGAGCATCAATGCATTAATCACGACCAATGACTTTCCAAGACTTCCTTCCAAAATAAGCCCAACTCCACCTATGAGGCACACCAGTGCCCCCCCAAGAAACCCGATTTTCAGCACAGTCTCCCAAGTCCTGAGTACATTTGGCTTATCACCAACCCACAACACGTTTCGATAAGTCGAATAATGCAACCAAGCCACGTATATGAACCACACGGCCCCAAGAAAAGGGACAATCAATGGCCATATGGTCTGGATAGAATTTTCGCGGTATTCCTTGGGTGCCGTCTTCTCAAACAGAAGGACTAGCACAGCCGATGGCAAACCGCGTAAAACCATATCCACGAGACACCAGATAGTGATTTGCAACAGCAACGACATCGTTACGAGGTGCAAACCGGACAGGCCTCCACCCAATGATTGGGTGAGATTTCCTCAAAAGGAAGGCGTTGGGTTAAGTGACTTTCTTCATGTTCCCTCTCGCTACGGGGAGCAAAACGACATCCCGCCTTTAGGTCCTTCAAGGCCGGCACCATCCCATCAATTGTATTTAGCTTTGTCTTGGGTGTGCCATTGAGCCTGGGGATCGAGTTTAAAAGGCCCTGAGTATAGGCATGGCGGGGGTTGGCAAAAATCTCCCTTGCTGAGGCACACTCCACAATGCGCCCGGCATACATCACGCACACTTCATCACAGGTCTCTGCAATAACCCCTAAATCGTGGGTAATCAGAATGATCGACGTCCCCAGATCGTGCTGCAGCGACTTCATTAGCTCCAGGATTTGTGCCTGAATGGTTACATCAAGAGCCGTAGTCGGTTCATCGGCAATCACCAGTTCCGGACCGCAGGCCAAGGCGATGGCAATAACAACCCTTTGGCGCATACCACCGGAAAGTTGATGCGGGTATTCAGTCGCACGGATTTCCGGAGAGGGAATTCCCACCTTATCAAGCATCTCGACGGCCTTTGCCCAAGCTTCATCAGGGCCATAATCATTGTGCTGGGTTAAGACCTCACAAATCTGTTTACCGATCCGGTGTACCGGATTAAGAGCCGTCATGGGTTCCTGAAAAATCATACTGATTCGGTTGCCGCGAATAGTGCGCATATCCTCTGCGGGCAGGGTGCGAAGGTTCATCCCATCGAAAAGCACTTCACCCCCAAGAATTTTACCCATGGGTTGGGGCAATAGCCGCATAACCGACATTGCCGTAACACTTTTACCGCATCCACTTTCCCCTACGATCCCCATGGTGCGCCCCCTGCGGACATCAAAGCTGACCCCGTCAACAGCGGCAACCTGTCCCTGATCAGTATCAAATGCCGTGACGAGGTCACGGACTTGAAGCAATACTTCACCCTCAGATTCGGCCACAGTCGGTTTTACTTCCGGTATTGATCGTAGACCTTGATCGTTTTCTTGAATTTTTTCCCGGATTTCTTGGCCTCCTGCGTCTGGGCCTTGACGTCAGTATCAATCCAGTGGAGGTGAAACTCCTCCATGTCACGGCTTTGCCGAACATTGAACCCTTCAGGCCACTTTACCCAACGCCAGTACCCAACACGGTACCATGGCTTGGCCCAGGCGGGAATAAAACCGGCGTGGTCATGCAATCTCTGGATGAGATCATGAGAGAGTTCGGTAATCTCCTCAAGTCCCTCAGCCTCACGGTACTGTTTGATGCGCCTATCTAGCTCGCGATTCGCTGTCAGGGTGGAGTTATTCGTGTCGGGCTTGGGGGTAATCCCTTTGCGCAATGATCCATCAGCTTTATATAGTTTATCCCCCTCTTCTACATAGGCGTTATAAGAATGGTACGGCTCAAAAAAGCGCGGGTATAATTCCACTGAATTATTCAACCCTCCGAATGATATTTCATGCTGTTTTTCATTGGTCTTCTTCCAGCCAGCAGTAAGCTCAAGCATTTCAATATTTAATTCTACGCCGGCCTTTTTTGCTTCTTGTTGCAAAACCGTGAGCAGAGAAGAAAAACGCTTGTAGCCCGTTGTTATGGTGAAGGAGAGTCGTTTGCCGGTGCCATTTTGAAGTATGCCATCGGCACCTCGTTTGGAAAATCCAGCCTTGGCAAAGGCGACTCCAGCCTTCTCAACGGAAAACTCGCGAGCTTTTACCTTTGGATTACTCCGCCCTCCATATCCGTCTGCAACTGTCTGCATCCGTTCGAAATCGCCGTGAAATATCTCCTTATTCACCAAATCCCAATTCATTGAGTAATGCAACCCTTGGCGTATGTCCTGATTATCCAAAAGGGGCTTTGAACAGTTGATTCGCAAAGCCCATGTCGGCCTGGGGATGTCATTATAGAACTGGGCTTTATGAATATAGCCATTTTCAACCTCCGGATCATCATTGGGTAGTTTATCGTACCAGTACTCAGGCAAACTCAAGCCGTGCCAATCCAGCTCTCCTTTCCTAAAAAGCTCAAACACCTTGGCCGGTTCACGAACAACCGTGACACGAATCTTCTCCGGGTTGAAACGGTTCTTATAGAACTTCTTTTTATCCGCCCACCAGTTAACAACGCGTGTGAGGGTGATGGCCACTCCATCATTAATGTTTTCCTTTCTCACCTCATAAGGTCCGGCGGTGGGCTCAAACTCCCACTGGTAATCCTTCAGAAAATCCTCATCAAGCTCCTCATAATGGTGTTCTGGAACCGGGCGAATAGCCGCCTTGGTGATGACATCAGGCTTTGCCTTGTAATAGGTAATTGAGAGGGTCCGCGTATTATACAAGGTAATATTAAGGAACTTCTTGTCATCATAATAATCATTATACCAGGGAGCTTTTATATGCTTGCTGCGCATGAAATAGAAATGGAAGAAAAAGTCTGTTACCTGAACCGGCTCCCCATCCGAATAACGAGCATCCGGATCCAGCTCAAAAAAGACCGTTTTTCTGTCATCACCCACTGCCCAACGCTTGGCAATTGCGGGAATATACCCGTCTGTTTCAGGATGCTCATGTACCAGCGCAAAGGCATTGTTATCAAGAATATGACGTCTGAATGAACCACTGGCATCGGGGCCAACAAACCGCAACGTGCGGGGCCAATCGCCTGTGTACTGGTTCATCGTCCCACCTTGCTTGGCATCTGGAGAACTGAAAACGGGTTCATCGAGACCATCCTTCCATTTCAGGTTATCCGGTATATCTTCAGTCTTTTTGACGGAAAAAAACTTTGGCGAGGCTTCATAAAAGTCCTTCACTTCTTCAACTGAAGCCAGCTCCACGGGCCCCAATTCCACAGATGCGGTTACTTTCGGTTTTCCGCTGCCTCCACCCGATTCATTCGGAGCATTGTCTTTAGACTTACCGCAACCCCAAAAAATGGAAGCCATTGAGAGGGTCAGCATTAAAGCCCCAATCTGATTTATTGTTTTCTTCATATCTATTCGTAAGTTGAAAATTTCTTGGGATCAAAGGCTTCCCGGACCGCCTCGCCAATGAACGTCACCATTGTCAGTACCAAAAATATCGCCGTCAACGCCGAACCAATAATCCATGGCTTTTTCTGTATATACTCCTGCCCAAGACGCAATTGATGGCCCCAGCTGGGGGTGCCTTCAGGCAAACCAAAATTCAGGAAATCCAGAGCGGTTACCGAGGAGATTGCCGCAGCAACGGTAAAGGGAAGAAACGTAACGAGCGTGGATACTGTATTGGGCAATAAGTGACAGAAAACGATTCGCAAGGGCCCTGCCCCCAATAATATGGCCGCGGAAACATAATCGCGGGCCTTTTCCTTGTAAGTGGAAGCCCTCATGTAATAGGTCATGCTCGTCCAGCTGAAAACAACCATGATGGCCAAAAGCATTAAAACTCGCGTCACCATGCCCACTTTACTCGGCAAAACCGAAACCATGATCATTACCATGTAAAGAAATGGAATGTTCGCCCAAATTTCCACCACCCGCAACCCGAGTAGATCCGTCAACCCACCAAAGTATCCCATTAAGCAACCCAAAGCCGAGCCGATGAGGAAGACCATGAAGGTGAACCCCAATGCAAAAAGCATCACAATTCGAAAACCATAAAAAAGCCGTGCGGCAATATCCCGCCCAGCATCGTCAGTGCCCAAATAGTGTTTATGCTCACGACTGGGAGCAGCGAGCTTCCCAACTCCTTCTGAAAAGTTTGGCTTGTAGGGGTCGTATGGAATGATCGGCATAACCAACCAACCTTCTCCACTCCCATCATTCCATTTATTCTGTAAACCACGATAATTAACCGGATAACCATAGGGCTGACCATCCCCATCCATTTCCATCCCGAAAAATTTTCCTGTGCGAGGAATCTTTGGGGTGTAAATCCATTTTACGGGATAGGTGTCGGCCAGAGCCGGGAAATACCAGTTTCCATTATAACGAACGATCAATGCCTGATCGTTGACGATTAATTCACCAAAGAGTGAAATAAAAAGTGTTACCCCCAGCAAAATAAACGACCAGTAGCCTCGCTTGATCGACTGAAACCGTTTGAGCTTCCGTCTGGTAAGGGGATTGAGTTTCCAGAGTGCCATAATCTCTTATTCAAATCTTACCCGTGGATCCACCAATGCCATTAGAAAATCCGAAATAATATTCCCTATCAACATTAATAGAGCCGATAGCATCAAGACTCCCATCACCACCGGGAAATCCCGGTCAATGATGGCGTTAAAACCAAGCAAACCAAACCCGTTAATGTCAAAAATCTTTTCAATAAGAAATGAACCAGCAACAAAAAGGGTCACCTGATGCCCCAAATTGGTTGCAATAGGAATAAGGGAATTTCGAAGTGCATGACGCCGAAGTGCATCCTTATAAGCAACCCCCTTGGAGAGGGCTGTCCTCATATAGTCAGCGGCCAAATTATCCATCAAATGGTTTTTCATTAACATGGTAAGAAATGCAAAACCGCCGACCAGATAAGCACACAGAGGGAGCGCCGAATGATGAAAAACGTCTTTCACTTTTTCAGAGAACGACAAGTCATCAAATTCAATACTGGTAAAACCCGATGCTGGAAACCACTCATTATTTACCGCACAAAAGAGGATCAATAAAAATCCCAGAACATAACCTGGCACAGCGTAACCCATAAAAATTAAAACAGAGGTGCCGTTATCAAACCAGCTATTGTGTTTAACGGCCTTAAAGAAGCCAAGAGGAATGCACACGGCATACAAGATAATGACCGTCATCACCCCGAAAAATGTTGAAACCGGCAAGCGCTGCCAAATTACCTCTTCAACAGGCTTCCCGTAACGAAAGGACCTACCCAAATCCCCCTGAATGAGCCCTGAATGCTCCTCTCTATACACTTCCACACGTAAAGACCCATCTTTAGCGTTTGGCTTTGGGTCCAGCGGTCTCCACTCCCAGTTGCCGGCAAACTCACCAACATTAGTCAATATAACCCTGCCCGAATCATCCTGCTCCAATCGCATCCGTTTCTTCTTGGGCTCACCTTCTACAAGACGAATACGGACACTGGCTTTTGTCTCCCCTGGAGCAAACTCAACCTCCCTGTGGGATTTCTCCCGTGGAAGTATTCCCAACCAGATTAGATATGAGGTTCCTATTGGCTTATCCAGGCCGTAGTACCTTTCGAGGTCTTTTCTCTGTTCTTCATCCAGTAACCCCGTATCGGCCTGCCCGCCCCCACTTTCCTCACTAACCTGCTGCATCTGCATCATGGCCTGTTCGATGGGCCCCCCGGGGGCCATTCTTGTAACCAGAAATACCACGAACGAAATGCCCAGCATCGTGGGAAAGATCAAAAGAAAACGCCTGATGAAATAGTCGCGCATACCGTGAAAACAGGTGAGTAAATTGGCTAAAGTGAGGACGTATTGCCAGCCAAAACGCAATCGACATTAGGCAAGCTTTTGCGCAATCCTCGTGGGCAGATGCAAAAGCTCACTCTCGGCCACTCGCCTGACCCTGACGATGCGTTCATGTTTTATTCTCTGGCTGAAAACCTAATCGATCAACAGGGCTATGAATTTGAGCATATACTGCAGGATATTCAGACCCTCAACGAACGTGCCACACGCGGTGAACTGGATATTACTGCCATCAGCATCCATGCCTACGCCTATGTAAGTGAACAATATGCCCTGCTGCCCAGCGGAGCGAGCATGGGAGATGGCTATGGGCCGATGCTGGTAGCCAAACAGCAGATATCAAAGAAGGATATCTTCGACAAAAAAATCGCTATCCCCGGTGAGATGACCAGTGCGTTTCTGGCACTGCAATTATGGCTCGGTCAATCTAAAGAGAATTTGAACTATATTGTAGTACCCTTCGATGAAATCTTTAATGCAGTCAATTCAGCCCAAGCTGATGTAGGACTGATTATTCACGAAGGTCAGTTAACCTACGAAAACGAAGGCCTAATTTGCTGTGCTGACCTCGGGGTATGGTGGGGTGAGGAAAACGACGGACTACCCCTGCCCCTGGGGGGGAATGTAATTCACAGACGCATTGCACGAGCCGAACGCAAAAGGATAAGTGATCTTCTTACCAAAAGCATACAGTATAGCCTCGATCATAGAACTGAAGCCGTGAAACATGCCCTGCAGTATGCCCGCGACATGGGAATAGAACTGGCAGACGAATTCGTGGGCATGTACGTAAACCACTGGACACTCGATTACGGTGAAAAAGGGCGAGAGACCATAAAGCGTTTCCTTGGTCGCGCTCATGAGGCGGGTCTCATCCCTCACCGGCAGGAACTTGAATTTGTGGCATGATGAAATATCGGCGCTTTGGGAAAACAGATCTGAAAATGCCCGTGTTCTCCTGTGGAGGTATGCGCTACCAGCACAAATGGAATGATGTCGAATGGAAGGAGGTTCCCGTTGAAGGCCAAAAGAATCTGGAAGACACCATCCACCGGGCAGTTGAGCTGGGTATCAATCATATTGAAACCGCCCGTGGATACGGATCATCTGAGATGCAACTGGGCCCAGTTCTGCAGCAGTTCCCTCGTGAGGATATAATCGTACAAACCAAGGTGGCTCCATTCAAAACAGCCAGGGAGTTCCTTGATACCTTTAATACTTCAATGGACCACCTAAAGCTGGACCATGTAGATCTCCTTTCTCTTCATGGGATCAATAACCAGGAATTGTTAGACTGGTCCCTACAGGAAAATGGCTGCCTTGACGCCGCCCGGTGGCTTCAGAAAGAAGGACGGTGCAAACACGTGGGATTCTCCACCCATGCGACCACCGATATTATCCTTAAAACAATTGAAAGCGATCTTTTCGATTATGTGAATCTACACTGGTATTTCGTTAATGACCTTAATTGGCCCGCAGTAGAGGCAGCAGAAGAACGGGACATGGGTGTCTTTATTATCAGCCCTAACGATAAAGGGGGGAAATTATATAACCCACCACCTAAACTAACTGATCTCTGCAAACCACTACATCCCATGCAGTTTAACGCACTATACTGCCTGAATCGGCCACAAGTGCATACGCTCAGCTGCGGGGCAGCGAAACCCAGTGACTTTGATTGTCATATTGAGACCCTGAAGTATTATGAAAATATCGGTCCAGTTATTACAGGAATTGAAGAAAGTCTTCGCAATGAAATGGACAAAGTGCTCGGCGCAAACTGGTGCTCCAATTGGCACAAAGACCTGCCACATTACGTGGACGTACCGGGTGAAGTAAACATCATGGAAATTCTTCGCCTATGGACCTATGCAAAAAGTCTCGACCTCGTGGAATGGGGGAAGATGCGTTACAATCTACTGGGCCAAGGCGATCACTGGTTTCCCGGCGAACATGTCTCAAAACTGGATGTGAAAAAAGTCACCCCTTCCATCAAAGGCAGCCCCTTTGCCGATCTCATTCCCGATATCTTGGATGAAGCCCATATCCTAATGCATGATCAGGAGCAAAAAAGACTGAGCGAATCGGAATAAAACTTATTTTTTGCCGGCCCCATCCTTCTTGGGGGCACTGAGGTTCAACTGCTTGAGCACTTCCTCAGTCAAATCGTTCCCATCTACACTGAAAACCACAATCGGAGCGATGGCTGCTGATTGTGCAGATTTATCCAGAACATGAGTGTACCCTTTAGCCTTGGCTTTTACCGCAACAACCTGCTGGATTTCTTCTATGATTCCTTTGCGCACCTTGCGCAATTCAAGTTCGAGATCCTGCCGCGCCGAGTTTTGCGCACTTTGTATTGACTGTTGAAGTTGCTGAAACGCTCTCTGCTTATCTGCCACCTGCTGCTGACGCTTGGCTTTTTCCGCCGAAGTAAGGTTAGGGTCACTTAACCTCTGCACCATCCGCTGTAACGCCTCCCCTTCCTTACGCAGTTCTGTATTATACTTCTCAATTTTTCCGCGATTATCCTCCTGCTTCTTCTTCAGCTTCTCGTACTCCTGATCCTTCTTCCAATAACCATCATACACCTTGTCCAGGCTAATAGTTGCTATCGTTACCGCCGATTTTACCTGAGCTATTGCAGCCTGAGTAAAAAACACAAGAATAACTGTTATGATAAATCTCATAGTACCTTCTCTCATTAGAATGTCGTCGTGTAGCCCATATTAATATTAAAGCGGCCGCCCCCTCCATTATGACCATCATCGGTAAGCGGTATCGCATAATCAATCCTGACAGGACCTAAAAATGGAATCTGCAAAACAAAACCCACGCCGAAATCATCATTATAGTTACCCAAGGCAAAATCGTAGGAACCTGCATTAACCACGCCAACATCATAAAACGTAGCTACCCGAAGCATTTCAATAGGAGTTTGAACGCTGTACTGAACAGTGGCATGCACCATGGTGTTGCCGCCCAAGTAATCTCCTGCACTACCGCGCGGGCCTACCTCACGATAATCATAACCCCTTAAATTCCTCGATCCGCCCAATGTATTGCGATAGAGATAAGGTACCTTTTGACCACTTTCAGTACTATCGACGACCCCTGCCTGTGTCAGGAACTCAATGTTGTGTCCTTCACGTAAGCCCTGAAAATACCAAGCACTTTTCAAATGTACGCTGTAAAAATCCTTTTCGCTACCAAGGGAGCTAGGAGCATAATCCAAATCCGCCGACGAGCGCTGACCTTTAGTCGGAATAATTCCACCACCGCGAGTGTCATACGTAAGCCCAGTCCCAACCATTGATATCAGACTGTTACCTTTCTCCGCCAGCAGTTCAGTAGATGCAGTATTCTTCATGTCCACCAATCCAACATCTTCAATCGTATAATTCACTCGCCCCCGAAAAGATTCATTGCCGAACATCGCCCGTTCCAGCCCCAGCCGAACACCCGTCTCCTCAACGTCAAATTTCTCGTGGAAATACTGAGACTCCTTTGTGTATATACTTGTCGTAAACCTGAGTTTTCTTCCCATTAACCATGGCTCCTCGAAATCCAATTCATGATTATTTATTTGTCCGCCTGCGGTAGTCTTGAGTCGCACTTTCTGCCCCCCTCCCTGCAGAAAATATGGTCTTCGCCAGCGCATAATATCAAAATTCTCCTGAGCAACAATAACATGGGCAAAAGCGCCATAGTCCGTACTAAAACCGCCGCCAACCTGAAATCGACCTGTATTTTGCTCCTTAACCGAAACAACAAGATTTTCCGTGGTTGAGCCGGGCTCCTGCTCACTGTACTCAGGAGCAGTTCTCACGCTACTAAACAATCTCAATCCTTCAATTCGACGCCTACTGTTCTCCATTTTTCCTGTATCGAAGGGCTCCCCTGGAGAAATCGACAACTCACGCCGTATCACAAAATCTTTGGTTTTTGCATTGCCTTCAATCTTGACCAATCCAACATTCACAGGGTTGCGATCCCATTTTAGGTTACCTTTATCATCCTCATCCTCAAAAAAGTGATCCCCTTCAACGATCTCAAAAAGAAGGTTTATCGTATCATTCTTGAGATCTGTCGTTTTCTGTACGGCAACGGCCGCATCGATAAACGCACGCCGACCATAAGCATCCTCTACAATCTCTTGATCAGAATCTCCTGGGTCTTCAGCCCTTATATGACCCGGACGGAACACCTCCCCTTCCTTGAGCGACAACATGTTACGCAAAACTTCCGGAACTATGACTGGCTTGAATTCTGGAAACTGCGTTCTGTTTACCTCCTGAAATTTCCCATTAACTCTCTGACCATACTTAAAACCCAAAGCACCCACCTTATACTGAGGCCCTTCTGCAATAGAAAACACAAAAGGAACCCGATCCATTTCGTCCATATAATCCTCAAATTCATCTTCGGCATCATCAAGACCATCTTCGGCATCATCAAGTTTTGATTCTGCTGTATCCACCAAGCTCTCCAACTCGGACTCATTATCCCCTTCATCCTTGTCGTCCAGCCTGCGCTCTGCCCTGCTTAAATCATCAACAGCCTTTGAGTGCGCTCTGCGGGCATTGAACAGGCTCGCGCGCAATTCCTTGTATTCCGGCGAGTCCAACACCTTGTCAGCACCATTTGAAATATCAATATTCACGTCAAGATACCCTCGATCGCGATAGAACCTTTCTAGCCGCTCGATATCTTCCTGATATTCCCGTGGCTTTAATCGACCATCATCCAAAAACCATGAAACCGGATTATACCATGAACGACGTTGACGTATCTTGACATATTTTTTTAATTCCTTCTCACTGAAACTCAATGGCTTTCCCGAGGTTGACTCAAAGACCAATGCACCTCGGTCAATTTTGAATTTTTCACCCTCATTGATAATATACCAAACTGAAGCACCAACTCGCACACCTTTTACTTTTACAGGGTAAAATCCCTTCTTGAGGTATTGCTCTTCCAGAACCTTTTCATCGGAATGCTTGCGGGCATCATTATATTGCTGCCCTTTAACCAACTTAAGCTCTTTGCGCAGTTTTGATTCCTTTATGGTGAGATATTCTGAGTCCATCAAAAAAGCGGTGTCCTCATTGTCGGCAATAGATTCTCTCAATCCCAATCTCTTACCATGGAGCCATAATTTTATGTCTGTAACCATTGGAAACGCCCGCACCTTGAAAACCAGCCTTATTCCATCCGGACCATCCTTTTCGTATTGCACTTGCACATCCTCAAATCGCCCTGTCTTCATCAACCTGACTATATCCTGATTCACCCGCGCTGCTGTGATATCGCCTTTTTCTTTGTCGACTACATAATCATCACCTTTTTTTATCCGAATATTATTATATATATATCCTTCAGACACATTACCCAAACCGGAGACTTCGACCTTAATATCAGTAATACTACTGTCTTTCTGGGCAAAAAGATGAGTGCTTGCCATTAAACTGAACAAAAAAACCAAGTTAAATATATGTCTATTAATCATTAGGTACATCCACGTGATCAACCCTTGCCGCAGTTTCAAACCGCGTAAATTGCTTCAGGAACACCATCGGCACATCCCCCGTGGGTCCGTTACGCTGTTTAGCCAACAGCAGATTTATCGGCAGTCCATCACTTTCCTCCACCGCTGGCCCATCCTCATCCTCAGAGTACGCCTTGTATAACAAGCCAACCAAATCTGCATCCTGCTCAATTGAGCCTGATTCGCGCAAATCTGACAATCTCGGCTTGCGGTTCTTCTCCCTCTCCATTTCACGGTTAAGCTGGCAAAGGACAATCACCGGCACGCTCAACTCCTTAGCCAAGCTTTTTATGCCGGATGATATTTCCGCCACCTCTTGCTGTCTGTTATCGGAGGCTCGGCGCGAAGTAGAATGAAGTAACTGAAGGTAGTCAATCACAATGAGCTTAACCCCATGCTGCGACCGCATTCGCCGAGCCTTCGCTCGAAGCTGCAGAATTGAAAGTCCCGGCGTGTCGTCAATAAACAACGGAGCCTTATGCAGTTTCCCCGCGGTCTGAGTAATCCTCTGGAAATCATGCCCACCTAACAATCCATCACGCAAATTTTTGAAATTCAGCCTTGCGTGAGAACAAATCATTCGGGTTACCAGTGATTCAGCCGTCATCTCCAAGCTGAACACACCCACCGGAACGTTCTCCTGCAGCGCAACATGTTCAACTATATTCATAGCCAAGGAGGTCTTCCCCATTGATGGACGAGCTGCAATCACTACCATCTCGGCCTCATGCAAGCCGTCTGTCATCTTGTCAAAATCCAAAAACCCAGTCGAAAGACCAGAGAGCCCACCTTGTCGCTCGTGAAACGCCTCGATTCGGGAGATTGCCCGTCCAACCAAATCTTTCATGGTGGAGGCTGCCTCGCCAGCGCGCTCTTCATTAATTTTCTGAATCCGACTCTCTACTTCATCCAGAAGTCGATCTACCTCTCCTTCATGTTCATAAGCTTCTCGAACAATTTCCGTACAGGTGCGAACCGTCTTCCGCAGAAGATACTTGTCCCAAACAATATTAAAGTAATATTCAAGATTTGCCGCTGAAGGAACTGAGTTCATCAGAATCGAGAGGAAAGCCACACCTCCCACTGCCTCCAATTGCTTCTTATCGGCCAGATACTGCTTGAGCGTAATCAGGTCAATTCCTTGCTGCACTTCATGAAGATTCAGCATGGATTCAAATATAACCTGATGTTTCAGCTCATAGAAAAAAGTCGTGCCGGAGTTGTTCGAATTGCCAAATCGCCCGTTCTCACGCTTCGGATGCTCAAGCTGGCGCGGCTCCTTAAGCTTTTCCAGACAAGTATTTAAGCCCTCATTTGGATCAAGCAACAAACAACCCAGCACCCCCTGCTCGGCCTCAATGGAATGTGGCGGAGAACGATCCACAGAAGGCTGCGAACGTGCCTGAGCCGAACGCGGCAACTGAGCCAGATCCTCTACCGAAGTCTCCGTGACCAGCCCATCGTTGCTATCAATCATAGACATCAAAAAAAGAATAGAACACAAAAGCCCATTCTTTAAGCAACGAGGAATTACTGGCAGTACCCCCCCCCTTGTTCACAAAATCATACACAGAAGAGCAAAGACAAAACGGAGTACTTTGAACTCCGCGCGGTAAAATTTTCCACAGGTTAATTCTAACCAACCGCAGATGTATCCGAGGGCTCTTCTGCAGCAGTCTGCACCGAATTCTCACTTTCGACAAACACCTTCAATTCAGCCTCGATTTCGGCGTGAAGATTTAGCTTTACGTCAAATTCACCCACCTTCTTGATGACCTTAGGCAAATGTACGCGTTTCTTCTCCAACTCAACATCAAACTGATTCTTTAGCTCATCGCAAATGGTGCCGGAAGTGACAGATCCAAACATCTTTCCTTCCTCCCCAGTTTTTACCTTAATATGCAATCGAAGACTCTTGAGACTTTCGTAAAGATCCTTCATGTGATCCAACTCTTCGGCTTCCCGCTCGGCACGACTCGCCTTGAGAGCTTCAATATAGCGCTGATTGCCTGCACTGGCAGGAATCGCTTTCCCCTGCGGCAGGAGAAAATTCCGTGCGTATCCCGGTGAGACCTTTACCTGATCACCCTCATGAGCATTCAGACTGATTACCGGTTGGGTCAGGATGATTTCAGTTTCTTTTTTTGCCATAACAATTTTTACCTACTTAAAATGGGACATCATCGTCTTCTGCAAAACCTCCGCCCCCCTGCGAGCCGGAGGGAGAACCTCCTGAAGACTGAGTGCCTGCAGAACCTCCTCCCTCACCCCCTTCACTGCGTGAATCGAGGAATCGAAAATTCTCTAGCGTTACCCCGAGTTTACTGCGTTTTTGCCCGGTCTGCTTATCGTCCCATTGGTCAAGTTTTAACCGACCCTCCACCATGATCGGCCTACCTTTTTTCAAATATTGACCAATTGTCTCAGCCTGTTTTCCAAAAGCATCTACATCTACAAAAGTCGTTTCCTCCTGCTGCTGCCCCTCCTGGTTTCGCCAATACCGGTTAACTGCTATACCAAGTTTTGCGATCGCGGTTCCACTGGAAGTGTAGCGAACTTCTGGATCCCGAGTGAGGTTGCCCATCAGGATCACCTTGTTGTAATTTGGCATAGATCGATATCTTTTTTGTTTTTATGCGGTCGTGGGAGCAGACAATGTGATCTGCGCCCTAAAAACATCACTCCGCTTGCCTAAAGTCGACTTAAATTCTCCCAAGGCCTCTGGTTCCATATCAAACACCAGGCTCACATAAAAGCCCCCACTGTGTTTTTTATCCGCTATCCGAGCAAACCCACGGCGATCCAGCTTCTGTTCTCCGAGCACCTTGCCGCCCGCCTTGTCTATCAATTTCCCGATCGCCTTGATGATGTCATCCACGCTCTCAGTCGTTGCAACCGTATCCAAGATGAATAAGCCTTCGTAATGTCTCACTCTGTATCCTTATCTATTGTTTTGTCAGGAAAATCCAATTTTCCGTTAAATTCGTTCATCGCCTGCGTGGCACCATGCCGCAACCAACACTCGCACTGCAGCAAAACCAAGTCCAAGACATGAGTCGCATTCAACAACTCCGCCGGAGAAAGCTTCCCCAACACATGCCCTGCCAGCTCTACCCCTTGCCGTGGTTTTCCAACCCCAATTCTCAAGCGCAGGTAATTCGGCGTAGCCAAATGCTGCTCTACAGAACCCAAACCATTATGCCCTCCAGAGCTCCCGCTTATACGCATTCGCAGTTGTCCAAGGGCCAATTCGGCATCATCCACAATGACCAAGATTTGCTGAGTCGCTATTCTATAATAATTACAAACAGCACTAACTGACTCACCACTCAAATTCATGTACGTCTGCGGTTGACACAGATGAATGATTTTCCCATCCACCAACACCCGACTCATTCGGGCCTTAAATTTTTTTTCCTCAGACCACGTGCCCCCCCACTTGTCGGCCAAACGATTTAAGGCAAGGAACCCCACATTATGTCGTGTCCCTTCATACTTGGCACCAGGGTTTCCGAGGCCAACAATAAGATGAGCCTCATTCATGGCTCACCCATAAAAACTATTCGGATGCGGCTCCTCCCGAACCCTCAGCCGCCTCGCTATTCTCTGAGGTCGCTTCTTCAGATGTTTCATCATCCGCCGCACTCTCCTTACCTGCAACACGCGGCTTGGATATGGAGACTACCGGATTACCGGGATTTCCGAGCAACTCTATGCCTTCTGGGGTTTGCACATCCGATACATGAAGTGTCTGGCCAACATCCAGTTCAGCCACGCCCACCTCAATTGTCTCGGGCAAAGCCACTGGAGTCCCTTTCACCTTAACGTAACGGAGTACGTGCTCCAAAGTGCCTCCTCCGGTTTTAACCCCAACCGGCTCACCAACAGGAACGGTAGGCAAGGTAACTATAACATTCTGCTCAGGCTTAACCTCTCTAAAATCTATATGCAGAGCCTTGCGGCTAACGGGATGATGCTGCACCTCCTGTACCAGAGCCAGACGCTTACTTTTCCCTAGCTTCAAATCGAGCAAAACCGTGTCAGAAGAAGCACTCTGCATTACGTGCTCAAAAGCCTTGTTGTCTACTTCAACGAGCTGATTGTCACCTCCCCCATAAACAACTCCAGGCACACGACCCGCTGATCTCAATGCTTTCGCCCGATTCCGCTTTTTCGTTTCGCGTGGTTCAATTTCTAACTCGACAGCGTTCATTATCCAATTCTTATTCCATCAAACTCAAATAGCGACGTAACTGAGGAATTCGTGTGAATTCGCTTGATCGCTTCACCCAACAAACCCGCCACCGAACAGGTAGTAAGTTTCAGCCCTTCGATCGGAGGGCGGGGAACAGTATCAGTCGTAATTAGTTCGTCAATATTTGATTTTCGCAATCTTTTGACGCCTAAATCATTCAATCCAGCGTGAGAAACCACTGCTATAATCCGTTTAGCCCCTCTCCGGCGCAATATTCTGGCTGCAGAGACTAGTGTTCCAGCCGTTTCGGTCATATCATCAACCAAAACCACGGTTTTATCGCGAACTTTCCCAATCACTGACACGGTTTCAACTTCTGTATCGCTCATACGCCGCTTGGCCACGATGGCTAAATCCGCATGGAGCAACTGAGAATACGCATGCGCCATCTTGATCCCCCCAACATCGGGACTTACTACCGCAATTTGATCCCCTAGATCCATTGTTTTAAGGTAATCAAACAAAACCGGAGCAGCGTATAAATGATCAACTGGAATATCGAAAAAACCCTGAATCTGCTGAGCATGTAAATCCACGGTCAGTATTCGATTGGCCCCAGCTGAAACCAACAGGTTGGCGATCAATTTTGCACTGATAGGAACACGCGGCTGGTCCTTACGGTCCTGCCGTGCATACCCGTAAAAGGGCAGCACCGCAGTAATACGACTGGCACTGGCACGCCGAAGAGCGTCGATCATAATGAAGAGTTCCATTATGTTTTGATTCACAGGAGGACATGTGCTTTGAACCACATAGGTATCCTCCCCTCGTACATTCTCCTCTATCCTAGCAAAAGTCTCCCCATTGGGAAAATCGCGAAGCATCGCCTTCCCTAAGGGTACATCAATGGATTTGCTGATAGCCTCAGCCAAAGGCCGGTTGGATCTCCCTGAAAATATTTTCACAGCAGCAATATATTAAGGTTATTCAAGAATCGCAGGAACCTCCCTTTCCTAGCTCCCTACCCAGCCTCTCACCAGCAAAAAATCGTATAGAATAAAAAAACTTAAACCTCAGGCAAATCCTGTTTAGCCTCACCGTCAGCTGTCTGCTGAGCACGAAAGGACTCATAAGCCTTTTTGTATTCCGGGTATTTATTTCCAAGAATAGATGCAGCCAACAAAGCCGCATTCTTTGCCCCGGGTTTGCCAACTGCCAATGTTCCCACGGGAACTCCTCCGGGCATTTGAACCATCGACAATAAAGAATCCAAACCTTCAGTACTCCAAGCCTTCATTGGAACACCCAAGACCGGCGCCGAAGTGATGGCCGCTGTCACCCCCGCCAAATGCGCCGCCCCGCCGGCTGCAGCAATAATCACTTCCATTCCATTTTCAGTGGAGTCAGTAACCCACTTTTGTAATAGCTCAGGAGTGCGGTGGGCAGAGATTACCTTTGCTTCATAGGGAATCCCCAGATCTTTAAGTTGCCTGACACAGTTCTCCATCACTGACCAGTCAGAGTGACTGCCCATGATGACACCAACTAGGGGTTTTGTTTCCTCGCTCATGTAAGGCGGGAAACTAGCCAAAGCCAACACCAGACATCAACACACAGTCATCAACACTTTATCCACCCACTCCAATCGTCAGGGCTGGAGCCACAGTTTTGATTTGTCCAGCCTGCAGGTTGAACAGCTGGGTCAGGAGCATAAAAGTACTTTTACTCTCCAGATCATTATCAGCGATGTAAAACCAGTTCCCCCGGTAAGGGACTACTACAAATGAACTTGCCGGCCTGGCAGCCGAGGAACGCACACGAAACAAATCGCCAGTCACATTATTCCAATCAAACACCTCACTGCCATTTGATCTAGTTCGCGTAACCAACCCTGCTTTCTCATGAAGCTCCGGAACTTCCGCATTATGTGAAAGATAAAACAAAATCCCCATCATCGACCTCGTCCGCACAGCCAAACCGTTCTCAGGTCGATTCAGAAAATCATTAGTAAGGCGCAGTTCATTATCCACAAATTTAACCCCCAGCAATTCCTGCAAACGGGTAACTCGTGCTGCGTGTTCCTGCTGTGGTTTAAGTCGTAACACCAAATCACTGCTGGCCTTGGGCTTTCCATCAGCACCAACTCCTCCGGATGCCGCCCCCAACTCCAACGCGTCAGCCACCTGCAGCTCCCGCAGAATCTCAGCCATTTCCTTAAACCGTTCGTATCGCGGCTCCCGGGAAGGCGTGGGGCCCAGAAGCGTTGCTGGCATTATCCAAACCATTCACCCGCTCCACGCACACCTTCACCACCCGCTCCACGCTCCACCCGCTTTGAGTTAGAATCAGGACCGCTTCCAAGGGCACCGGAGACAGTATTTGTTTCAGGAATTGATCTCCGCGCAAAGGCGAGTAGGAAATGGTTGGCGTTTCCTTATAGGTAAGCCCGGTTGAAGGAGAGACAGAATCTCCGCCACCAATAAATTTCAAGCTGGCACTTACGTCCCCCTGAACAGACTGCTGGGAAGTCACACTCGATACCTCAAGAAAAAATGGATTGTCGCGATACTTCAATCGCACGAGGTTAAGCAAAAACTGCTCATCCATGCTTTGGGATATTGCGTGGTTATACTGTGGATGAGTCTGCTGCAAGGAAGCAGGTCCCACTGTTTGGCAGCCCAAAACAACACAAAAAACCCCCACCACAAAAACGGAAATCAATTTTCTCATAACTGGGTCGCCCTCCTTGACGAAATTCAGGGTGCCAAACTACCAGCTTTATCCAATGCTTCCAAGACCTTTCCGGGGCCGTTCATCACCGGAGGCATCACAATTGCCTCACCTTTGGGCGGATATACCAGTACTAATGGCACCGCACCACGCTGATGCTGATGCAATGCCTTGGTGATAACCGGATTCCTGTCCGTCCAGTCTGCCAAAAATGCAACACCGCCAAGCTCCTTGAGCTTTTGGATAACTGGCTTCACTTCCAAGGCTCTACTCTTGGTATATTTGCAGCTCATGCACCAGTCTGCGGTAAAATCTATGAGCACCGGATGCCCTGCCGAGCGTGCCTCAGCTACGGCCTCTGGATTCCATTCTTTCCACTGAATCCCGCCAGCTTTTACTTCGATGCCGCCCTTGGCAATCTTCCGGCTCTCTGGATGCCGCCAATCGAGCCCCCATTCCAATGCTGCTGCATAGCCAGTGACTAAAATGAACGCGCATACGACTAATGGCGCAGAACTCTTTGGAACTGTACGCTGCATAAATTCACCGAACACCCAGGCCGCCAGTGCCACAACACATAACAACACTCCCAACCACATCACACCACCCTTCCCAAACATCGGCCCGGTAAAGGACAAGACCCAGATTGCCGCTGCCAACATTGGGAAGCCCATCATCTGCTTAAACTGCACCATCCATTTGCCAGGTTTAGGCAGAAACCCCAACCAACCTGGTTGAAAAGTGAGCAGAACAAAGGGAAATGCGAGCCCTGCTGCCACCGCGCACATGGAGGCAATAATAACCCCATTACTCTGGGTAAGTGCCACCCCCATCGCCGGCGCAAGAAATGGTGCCGTACAAGGGGTAGCCAAGGCCGTCGCCAATAGTCCATTAAAGAAAGCCCCCATGTAACCTTCACGACTGGCCAGTTCATTGACCTTACCCGAGGCACCACCACCGAGATTGACCTCGAATACACCAAATAAATTCAAAGCCACCAGTGCCACCACCAATAGCAGAACCAGATTAAAATACGGGTTTTGCATCTGCATTCCCCACGAAGCCATACCGGTCGATTGCCTTACGGCGATCATCATCCCTGCCAGAACCAAAAATGAAAACAGCACCCCCAACCCGTATGTTAACCCAAGCTTACGCACACGCTCAGGCGTTTCCTGACTTTGCTGCACAAACCCAAGAATCTTTAGCGAAATTACCGGCAGCACGCAGGGCATGATATTAAGGATCATTCCTCCTAGGAATGCCCCGCCTAGTATAAACCAAATTGATTTTGATTGGCCACTCTCAATGGGAGTTGCGACCTCTTCATTTTCAGAAAACACAAAAGCAGTCTTATAACCTTTAACCTCACCATCCTTTTCCACACGGATAACCCCAGGAATTGATTCAGGCCATTTACCAGCCTCACTCTTAATAAATTTCTTTATAACAGTTGATCCAACGCCGCGCTCATATGTGGAATTATGATCAACACTCCATTTGAAATCTTTGGTGCCAAAGGGAAGAAATTCGATTTTCCCACTTTCAACCGGCACTTCCAAACGCACCGCCCGCTCCCCATTATTATCTACAAGCCCTGCCCAACTTGCCTTCAGTTCGGGCATCGCTTCAGTATCGGGCCAATGTTTACGCCATCTGGCAAACAGATCGGCACCCTCCCCTATCTTCTCTTCATCACCCACAACCAGCTTGGCAGTAACTTCCTTTTCTCCGGGCAAACAAGTCTCCTCACACTCCAACCAGGTTACGGTTCCATTGAGATCAAACTCACCAGGCTTCATATCCTTAGCCAACTGTAGGGGAATAATAAGGAGAACCTCATGATGATAGGCATAGGTGAACTGGTCGAATGACTCCACTTTTTCAGGAACCGGCCATTGAATACTCCCGGGAACAACCCCCTTGGGAAGATTATTCCATGTCACCTTCGTTGCCTCACCGGTTTCCCCAACATTTTTCCAATAGGTATGCCAGCCCTCGGGCATCTTTAGGTGCAACCCTAAATTTACGGTTGTTCCAGGCTTTGCGACAGCCGCCTCAACCAAAAGGCTCACCTTGGTTTTGGCCCCGAAATCATCATCGTTGTTAAACAAATCCTGCCCATCGAGCAGCGTGCCATTTAACAAAAATAGAAGCGCGAACAGCCATCTCCTCATAACGGAAATAAGACTCTCAAAAAAACGCTGCTTTTGAAATGCTTTATTCATGCAACTAGCTGCCGTATAATCCAACCCAAGTTTCACAACAGCAAACCCTCATCGAAAGCTTTAGTGCATGATTGGCATTGGTTTATTACTCATAATCGGATTTATTATTGTTGTAATCATAGGTTGCATCGGCGGGTTCATCTACTACCTGAGCAAAGACAAAAAAGGCCAGCCAACCCAAAACAATGAAATGGGGCACCTGAGCAACCGAATTAAAGCCTTGGAAGCAGATGTCGCTGACTTGAAGAGGAAGCTGACGGACCACAAACATGACTCATAGGCCTCTGCTCCTTATAGCGATATAGCGCCGGCGCACCTTGTCAGTTCATTAATTTATCATTTAGATTGAATCTATCTCACCTTCACCGTATCTAATCAGAAACCATTTTACCATATGCGTATCATAACAACTACCCTTCTATTGAGCTACACACTCACCTCATTTGCCGCAGACTGGCCACAATTTCGTGGGCCCAATCGCGATGGAGTCTCCACTGAAAAAGGCTTGGCCAAACAATGGCCCGAAAAAGGGCCCAAACTGCTCTGGAAGTCCGAAGGCTTGGGTGGAGGATGGTCCAGTGTGGCGATCGCCGATAAAACGATCTATACCATGGGTGATCTTGAGGATGCCTGTTATCTCTTTGCCCTTAACCTTCAAGGTAAACAACTCTGGAAAGCGCGTGTCGGGGAACCCAAGGGACACCGTGGATACCCCGGTCCCCGTTCTACTCCAACAGTATCAAACGGACACGTGTACGTTTTGGGTCAATATGGTGATCTGGTTTGTATCAGCACCGCCGGCAAGGAAGTGTGGCGCACGAATATTGAGAGTAATTATGGTGGCCGAATGATGAGCGGTTGGAAATGGAGCGAGTCTCCACTGGTAGACGACGGGAAAGTCGTGGTTACCCCCGGCGGCACAAAAGGTGGCGTGCTTGCGCTGGACGCAAAAACCGGCAAGCAAGTCTGGCGCTGTAAAGGCTTCACCGACTCA
Organism: Verrucomicrobiota bacterium; assembly: GCA_030747505.1. GTDB lineage: Bacteria > Verrucomicrobiota > Verrucomicrobiia > Limisphaerales > UBA1100 > UBA1100. The sequence goes on from JASLKQ010000027.1 coordinate 35,087, forward strand.
GCCGGTTATTCCTCCTTGATCGTGCGCGATTTTGGTGGAGTAAAACAATACATTCAGGTGTCAGGAAAGAGTGTGGTGGGCGTCGATTCCAATAATGGAGAGGTCCTTTGGCAAGCACCAAGAGCAGGCAAAACAGCGGTGGTCAGCAACCCTATTTTTCATGAAGGAAGTCTGTTTGTAACCAGTTCCTATGGTGTAGGTTGCAGCGGATTCGAGGTGACTGGAACCGGTGGAAACTTCAAGGTCAAGGAAACCTACGCAAATAAATCAATCGCCAACCACCATGGTGGATGCATACGTGTAGGAGATTATGTTTACGGCGCCAGCGGAAGCGTTCTGGTCTGCCTAAACTTGAAGACCGGAAAGGAAATGTGGAAGGAACGCAGCGCAGGAAAAGGTGCAATTGTAGTGGTTGGAGACAAGATCATCCTGCGCGCCGAGAGCAAGGGTACCATCTCGCTAGTGGAACTAAACCCAAATGCCTATAAGGAGATTAGCCGTTTTGAGCAACCTGAGCGCACCCGAAAAAAGGCTTGGGCTCACCCGGTGGTTTGTGATGGAACCCTCTACATACGCGACCAGGGGCTGTTATTGGCATACGACCTTCGATAATAAACCCAACAAGCTTTAGACCAGCCGGCGTTAACGCCGGCTTTTTTTATTCCAGCATTGCGCGCATGGCATCGAACATGCCCTTGCCTTCGTCCACCCCAACTGGCTCGCTATCGATCATGTCCTCACATAGTTCCTCAGGTATCTCCTTGAGAAAACTAGAGGGCTGACAAGGAATGAGCTGCCCGTATTTGTGCCTATTTAAGCAGTATGTAATCGTCAAGGTCTGCATGGCCCGGGTGATGGCCACGTAAAACAACCGGCGCTCCTCATCCAATGTGTCCTCGACCGCAGAACGCGAATGAGGCAGCAGGCCTTCCTCCACTCCAACCAGAAACACATGGGGGTATTCCAGTCCTTTACAGCTGTGTGTAGTGATGAGTGTTACCGCATCACTTTTTTCCTCCTTTTCCTCCTCACGCTCGGCATCCAGTGCAATGTCATCAAGAAACTTCACCAACCGATTTGCCGGCAACAACAACTCACCCCTGTCATCCATGGTATGAATCAATTCGCGTAAATTGCGCATACGGTTCTCCGCGTTCTCCGGATTCTTTTCGCCTTTCTTCAATTCCGCCTCATAATTGATCGAATCCATTAAACCATCAGCCCAAGCAGCCAGAGATAATCTTTCATTCTTCAATGGCATGCGAAATCCCTCAACAAGCTCCACGAAAGCCTCAATAGACTTTCTTGTGCGCGGTTGGAACTCATGGATGACCAGATCATTATTCATCGCCTGCCAAACCGAACCGGATCGTTCCTGACTCGCGTTTAGCAACCGCTCCATAGTCACATCGCTCAAACCACGAGCAGGCACATTCGCAATGCGCAACAGACTTGCGTCATCATTGGGATTGACCATCACCTTCATAATCGCAAGGAAATCCCGAATTTCTCGCCGGTCAAAAAAACTCTGACCGCCAATCAAAACATATCGCACTTCTGCCTTGCGAAGAGCTGTCTCCAGAGGTCGCGCTTGAATGTTAGTGCGAAACAGTATCGCATGATCCTTCCAGGAAATGCGCTTGGTCATGCGGTTAAATTCAATCTCACCCACTATCGCCTCAGCCTCCTTTTCCTCATCTTCAAAAGGCTGCACCCCTATAAAATCCCCCCGCCCTTTTACCGACCATAGCTTCTTGGGACGGCGCCTTGGATTGTTTTTAATCACCGCATTGGCCGCATCAAGGATCACGCCGGTAGACCGGTAATTCTGTTCCAACCTGATGACTTCCATCTCTGGGAAATCCTTTTCCATGTCCAGAATGTTGGAGATCTCCGCACCCCGCCATCCGTAAATACTCTGGTCATCATCACCCACCACGCAGACGTTGCGGTGTTCCTTAGCCAGTAGATACATTAATTCGTACTGGGTAGCATTGGTGTCCTGATACTCATCCACCGTAACGTACTGATAACGAGCACGGCATTCCTCCAAAACTGCGGGATACTCCTTGAACAACCTGAGGGTCAAGACCAACAGATCGTCAAAATCCACCGCATTAGCCGCCTTGAGTGCTGTATCATAACGCCCTCGTATATGATCTGCCATAGCGACGGCTTCTTCGCTCCCAAAAACCTTTCCAGACCCGCTGGGCCCCGCATTCTTGATTCGACTTAACAGGCTGTGAAGCTCACGGGCATCGGCCTTTACATCCTTGCCTGTAATTGCACTGAGAATTTTTTTTACGACCCCCAATTGTTCGCTCTCGCTATAGATCACAAAGTTCCTCTTATAGCCAAGCTTTTCAATGTGGCCTCTTAGAATACGAACACAGAGGGAATGAAACGTACAAACCGTAGCCTTCTGTGGCTTGCCATCCTCGCGCTCTGGTGGATGCGGGATAAGCTTGCTCACCCGTTGATTCATTTCCCGGGCCGCCTTGTTGGTAAAAGTAACTGCCAGAATGTTTTCAGGCGAAATTCCCTGGTCGACCATATAGGCCACACGATGGGTTATGGTATTGGTCTTTCCGGTCCCCGCTCCAGCTAGAATCAACACCGGTCCTTCAATTGTTTGGGCCGCCTTGCGTTGTTCAGAATTTAAGCTGTTCAGTTCAGCCATGAAGAAGGCGAGTTAACCTCGATAAAAACCCGAAACCAACTTGAAGTTAGTCTACTTATTGACGCCCCAAATCCTCTTCCAAAAACTTGGTGACATCCTTAAACCGCGGAACATTTTCAGAATTAATCCCCATCAGGGTACGGTGTGCTTGCAGACTCGCTTCGGCCATCTCTCGTTTACCTGCGTCGACAGATTCCGTATCCTCCAGCTGCCCATCAAAGGGATTAGCCCCATGGCTCACTGAAACTAAATCCAAGACCCCTAGATTCTCCAAAAGATCAACCACGCGCTCGCATGGATTGAGGAGCTCTATCCGATCCAGACGCCCGGTCATCCCCATAAGGATCCCCAGAAATGTACTATCCATATTCGGGCAACCACTCAAATCCAGCAAGAGAGCCCGGTTCCCTTCCTCACAGCATTGCTCGGTCACCACCCTGAAATCCACCCCCAGCGAAAAGTTGGCCGCTCCCACCACCTTAACACAGGCAACCCCGTCAATGGTAGCTACTTGCATGAGTGTTTGCATCAAGCTGCCCGAGCCTCTTTGACTACAATTTGAGTAAGAACTTGCTGAAGCACAAATGATTCATCCAAAGAAGTGGACACCAGTTTATGGTTGCAATGCATCAATAAATCCATAGCCACCACC
>JASLKQ010000028.1 GCA_030747505.1 Verrucomicrobiota bacterium
GGCCAAATGGAAGCAGCGACGCCACAAAAAATTTCATCGCCCATTTGAACGGTCGTTTGTGCAGCTTTGTCGCGTACATGAGTACAGCACAATACAAGAGAAACAGTACACCATGAATGGATCCCACGATCGATACTGCAATAGGTTGATCAGCCAAGTACTTGAGAGGCATTGCGACAAAAAAAAGCAGTAGCGTTGATGTGCCTTCAATAGCGCCCAATACGCGTAGTCGTTTAAGAGCTCGCAGGTCCAAGGTGCTGACTGTGCATGAAGGCTGAGCAAAATGCGATTCGGGAATTGTATGCAGTTCTCATTGCCCCCCGTGAAAGCCAGGTAATACAGCGTTAGCCAATTCATTCTTTGGTTCTTTCCCAAACATTCAGGAAGAAGTAGGTTTCTCGCCAGATGAAAGTCCTCCACCGATTATTTGTTTCCACCTTATTTCTTTCACTTCTTTCTGTCGGCTTGGCTGAGCCACTGAACGTCTTCTTCGGGACTGGCGGTCGCGGGGCCGAGGGCATCTACCACGCCACCTTCAACCCGGACAACGGTAGGTTTTCTCCCGCCAAACTGGCTGCCAAAATCGGCTCGCCCGGTTTCCTCACCTTGCATCCAAACGGCAAGATTCTTTATTCGGTGGGCCGCTGGGAGGGTGGAACGGGGGCCATCGGTTACCAGGTCACCGGTGGGGAGCTAAAGGAATTCACCCGCATGGCCTGCCCGGATGGCGGAGGCTGTCACATCGCTGTTCATCCTAGCGGAAAGTTTCTTCTCACCGCCCAATATGGAGGGGGATCGGTCGCCCTCTTCCCTCTCGATTCGTCCGGCAAACTGGGCGAACCCACCGTGACCGAACATATAGGTGGATCGAAGGTTGTTGAGCGCAGGCAACAATCCCCTCATCCACACTGGACAGGATTTTCTCCGGATGGAAAATACGCCCTCGTGCCAGATCTTGGACTCGACCAGATCGTGATCTATCGGGTCGACCCATCTAAGCCTGCCATCACACCGCACGGAGTCGGACAATCGGTTGCCGGTGGCGGTCCCCGTCACATGCGTTTCTCAACTGACGGGAAATTCATTTACCTGCTCAACGAACTAACGCTCTCGGTAACCACCTTCGCATGGGATGCTGCCAAAGGAACGGCCAAAACCCTCACCACCGAGCCCGCTCTTAGCGAACAGGACAAGGAGGGCGAGACCTTTAACTCCTCGGCCGAGATCCTCGTTCACCCTAATGGACGCTTTGTCTATTCCTCGAATAGAGGGCACGATAGCGTCACTGTCTACCGGGCCAACACCCAAAACGGTAAGCTCAAGGTCGTTCAGGTCCAGCCGGTTCGCGGAGCTTTCCCGAGGAATGTGAATCTGACCCCCGATGCCACCTGGTTGCTTGCCGCTGGAGCAGACTCTAACACCGTAGCCGCCCACCGGGTCGATCCTAAGACCGGCAAGCTTCGCTATCAGCGCGCCTCGATCGTCAATGTGCCTTCGCCTATCTGCATCCTTTTTGTCAGGTAGCGTCCGTGGAAAGTCCTTGAGGGCAGTTGATGAATGCCCCCTTGTCCTGAGGTGGGCCAAAACATAGGCTGTGGTTAGTGTCTCCCAAGAAATATATCATCATCATCTTTGGGGTTCGAGTCCCCGCGCTCCTACCAACTTTTCTTTTCTTTAATTGGGTTTTCCGTCTAAATCTTCCTTAGATGCTTGGCTCTTATCAGAACTTTCTATGGCTTATTCTTTTGGGAATCGGCGTGGTTCTAATAACCCGGCTGCTTCTGATTAAAGGAATTCAATTAACTTCCGATGCCTGGCAGATGCCCCGGAAGGTGCAAGGGCAGGTTTTGGGTTATGCAACTTCAATGCCCGAATTGGTGGGTACAGTCAGTACTGCTGCCAAGGGTCTTTTAGGTGCAGGACTCTGGAATGTGGCCGCCTCCAATATCATCAACCTGATATTGTTTGTTTCAGCGGCACTGTATTTTGGTCGCTCCAGGTCTCTGGCAAAGAGAAAGTTTGCCGATGAGATTGGGTTTGCCTTGGGGGCGATATTATTACCGATCATTCTGATTACCCGTGAACATTGGGCTAAATCCATCTGGGCGGCCATACTGCTTTTCGGGTTTTTTGTGGTTTATCTGATTCTGGACAAGAAACTCAATCCGCCTGATCCGGATGAAGAAGAGAAGAGTGAATCCAAGGATTCCTCAAAAGGATTAAAGGGCGTTGTATTGATTCTCTTGGGTATACTTGGAATTATTGTGGCAGGCAATTATTTGGGAGGGGTGGCTGAATCCATTGTTAAACAGATGAATGTTCCGGAATGGGCGATTGGCTGGATTTTGGGGGTGATTACCTCGCTGCCGGAGCTTACGAGTTTCTATGCTGTATTTTCCCTGGCCAAGGAGCAGGAAAGTGATGAGAGCTGCCAGCAAAACCTGGATAATCTGGCTGCTTCAAATATGTCCAATGTTGGCCTGATATATCCCATTGGAATCATTGTATTTTTGCTCGTGACTTGAGAAGCGTGGGCTTGAGTTTTCTCGTTTGCGGGTTTGCCTATTCCTCTTTACGATTCCACCCATGAAGTTTTGCCTAATTACCCTTTCATTGTTGGCTTCTTCGGTTCTTGGTGCTGAGCACTATTGGCCTGGTTGGTTGGGGCCAAAGCGCGATGGTTGGGTAAAAGGCTTTGAACCGCCCAAGAAATGGCCTGCCAAGCTCAAACAGGTTTGGCAACTGAAAGTGGGGGAAGGCTACGGCACGCCGCTAGTTGTGGGTGATCACGTTTATCAACACGCCCGTCAAGGGGAGGAGGAAGTGGTTTGGGCGGTAAATCTAAAAACTGGTAAGAAAGTTTGGCGTTCTGGCTATAATGCCCCTTTCAAGATGGGTGGAGGAGGGGAGAAACACGGCAAGGGGCCCAAGTCTAATCCGACTTACGCTGATGGCCGGATATTTGTAATGAGTATTACCGGCACTTTGTCAGCCTGGAACGCAAAGGATGGGAAATTTCTATGGCGCAAAAACTATAATTCACGTTTCAAACCTTCTTATCCCAAGTGGGGTATGTGCAATTCACCGGTGGTTGATGGAAACCGCGTGATTGCTCACTTTGGAAATGTAGAGAAGGGGGTTTTGGTGGCTTTGGATGTAAAGACCGGCAGGGAAATTTGGGCTCAAGGTGAGGATGGGCCGTGTTATTCCTCGCCACTTTTGGTGGAGCACGAGGGAATTCGGCAGGTGATTGAGTGGAATCACCGCGCACTGGTAGGCGTGGAAAGTAAAACCGGTAAATTGCTCTGGGAATTCCCTTTTCCACATGTTGGCACAAACCAGAATATGCCCACTCCTTCCTTTGATAATGGCAGAATTCTGGTGGGTGCAGAAAATCGTGGACTTCATGGCATTGAACCCAGACTGGAAAATGGCAAGTGGAGCGTGAAAGCTTACTGGTCTCACCGCAAGGTGGCGCTCAACATGAGTTCAGCGGTGGTGAATGATGGTCGCTTATTTGGCCTTTCGCACCTTAATCGAGGCCGGCTTTTCTGTGCGGATTCACACACCGGTGAAGTCCTCTGGGAAGGGCCTGAGCGTGCTGGTGAGAATGCGACTTTTCTTGCGTTCCCTGGCCATGTAATGGTCTTGGCCAGTCACGGTGAACTGCAGGTGATAGCCGCTAAGCCTGAAGGTTATGAAAAAGTGGCGTTCTGGAAGGTGAGTGATAAGTCCGCATGGGCTGCGCCAGTGCTTTTAAAGAAGGGCGTCCTGATTAAGGATCAGGAACATCTGACTTATTGGTCTTTTAATTAATCCGCTACTTCGGTAGCGGGCGTCGTCGTCGTCATCGTCGCCTCCAGTACTGGACGCGGAGGGGGCGGCGGCGGCGAATATCGCCTTAGGGCCTGCCTTTTCCCCTTCTTCCAGTAATCGGGCAGGTCCGTCTTGGTTTGCAATAGAATCTCCAGGATTGCTTGACGACTTGCAGCATCCAGCCGGTCATAGGGCTTGGCCTGTTCTTTGCCGGACAAAACCTCCCACAGGCGCCGGTAGACATATGTTTTCATCGGTGCGGGCAGCTGATCAAAGGAATCGCTGTAGATCAGGTAACTGCAGGGATATTTCAAAAGCCGCGTCTTTAAATCCAACTGGTAGAGGGAACGGCCCTTGCGGTCATGCGGGCCGCGTCTAGAGAATTTTTTGGCAAACTGTGTGGTGCCTGAGACTTTTCCCGGCAGCGGGGGTTCCTCCGTGAAAAGCATGTAGCGCACGACCTTCTCTCCAGCCGAGGCAATGCGCCGCAGGGTGGATTCTCGCAGTTCACTTGAATTGAGCTTCAGGGCCTTGTCGATGATCTTCTGATCGTACAGGGCATAGCGGGTGTGGTAGTTGGCCGTGGCCAGAAGATTGTGCATGGGTTTCTGGTGGTCCTGCACCATGATCGCAACAATATCGCTGTGCGGGCTGAGGTAACGGCGGGTGTCGAAGTACTTTTTCAGGTCCAGTGTATTGGCCTCCCGTTCGCGGTTGATATCAATGTCATCATCCTCGGTGATTTCGGCTATGGTGTTGCCCATGTGGCGCAGAGTGCCGTGCTCGCCGCTGACGTACCATCCGCCCCAGCGTTTTTCATACGGGCTGTCATGGGAGATTGTGTGGCTGCCGGCCCGGAAGATGGGCTGGCCGTCGGTTGCCGGATAAACCGAACGGATCACATGCCCGGGCTGGTAACCGGTACGTGAGGAGCCGTGGCAGAGCATACAGTTGCCCACCTCGCGTTTTAACCGTCGGGTATCCTGATTAAAGGTGTAAAACACTGCACCCATGGCCGGGTCGGCCACCGAGAGTTCCAGCAGCTGGCTGCCATTGACATAACCCACGTAGACATCGTCACTAAAGAAAAGCGCACGGGGCCGGCCGGGTGAAATTAGCCGTCCTTGCAGGCTGGTCTTGGCAAAGTTCAGCGTCTGCGAATCGATATCGATCTTGAGGGCCTGCAAAAGGGAGCGCAGATGGTCGGTATGTTTCTCCGGTTTCCAGTTAAGTTTGTTTTGCTCCAGTTTATCCTGCAGATGGGAGACGGGGTTATTGGGAGTCGACTTGCTGTAGAGGATCGGCGGGTGCTCAAAGCGGTCTTCGGCTTTGGCACTGCTCAGCGATACGAGCAATAGAGCCAGACATGACACTTTGGATGTGATTAACATCACCACCTTCGATAGAATAAAATGCAATTTCATTCAATAAAAGAGAGAACAAGAATGAGTCGGTCAGTTTTGGAGAAACTTAGGTTTGCCCAATGGAGTACTGCCAGTTATATCAGCTGCTCCTAATGAACCGCCTCTATTTGTTCCTCCTGTTCGGTTTTCTCGCTTTTGGTGTCCAAGCCAAGGGTCGGCTTAATGTCATCCTGATTATGGCCGATGATTCGCATGCTGATAATTATGGATGTTATGGCAGTAAGTTTTTTTCCACGCCGAATCTGGATCAACTGGCCCGTACTGGCGTGAAGTTCAACCATTGTTATTCTGAACCGGTTTGCACTTCCAGTCGGGTAAAGATTATGACCGGTCGCGATGGTATTCGTAATTACGTTCAGTTTGGCACTTTAGATAAGGATGAAATTACCTTTGGCAACATGGTGAAGGAAGCCGGCTATTCCACGGCCATCGCCGGCAAGTGGCAGTTGCACGGGGGAGAACGCGGTACGTTGGCACCAGCCTGTGGGTTTGATACCTATTGTCTCTGGAATTACCCAGGCACCGAGCGTTCGCGTTACTGGAATCCCAGCCTGATGCGCGATGGGAAACTCCTCAAGACCACTGAGAAAGATTATGGCCCAGATATCCTGACGGATTACCTGATTGATTTCATTGGTCAAAACAAGGCCAAGCCCTTTTTTGTGTATTACCCGATGTTGCTGGTTCACTCACCCTTTCCCAAGACACCTGACAGCAAGAATGACAAGGGCAAGAGCCTGGATAATTTCCGGGACATGACCCTGTATGCCGATAAATGCGTGGGCCGCATTGTTGATGCCCTGGAGAAAAATGGGTTGCGTGAAAAGACTGTAGTTATTTACACCACCGACAACGGGACGCACCGTAATTTGACTTATCCATTCGGGAGTGAAGAGCGCAAGGGTGAGAAGGCTTACGCGACTGATGGGGGGACACACGCCCCATTAATTGTTAATTGCCCTGGCAAGGTTCCTGAAGGGATTGTGAGTGATGATCTGGTCGATTTCTCGGACATGCTTCCGACCATTGCCGATATTACCGGGGCGGATCTCCCCAATGTCAAACTTGACGGGCGCAGTTTCTGGCCGCAATGCCAGGGCAAGAAAGGTAATCCGCGCCAGTGGATCTTTCAGTATTACTACCCGAAATATAAAACGGCTGCAGCTAAACACGGGCAGGGGATTAATAATAACGAGATCGTGTGGGCCCAAAACCAGTATTTCAAGTTATACCGTGATGGAACCCTCTTTGCAGTGAAGGATCGCTACGAGAAAACACCGTTGAAAGCCGGGGTGAGCATAAAGGCTGATGCGACACGCAGGCTTCTGCAAAGCGCTATCGAATCCATGCCCGTAAAGGCGGCCAAGCTTTCGGGGGGTAAAAAGTAAGATTACATTGAAAGGCTTTCAATGCCTGCAGTTCTCTTTATAGGACACATTCCCTATTTCGATGCACCTCATTTGGTGGCGATTGCCTCGGCCCCTTTAGTGCCTATTTTACTATGGTTGGTGCTCAAATCTCATGAAGAAAATAAATGGAAAGATCGTTTTGCCTACATTTTAGCCGGTCTACTCTTCCTTCATGAGATCGCGTACCGAGTTTTCCATTATTCCACCTCTGAAAGTACTACCGATTTTTTTCATCACTCCCTGCCGATCAATATTTGTCCCTTAGCTTTGTTTGCCGGTATGATTGCCTTATGCCGACGTTCGCAGTTGGCATTTGAAATCGCGTATTTCTGGGGGTTCGCAGCAACTTTGAATTCAATCCTTACGCCTGATATCACGTGGGCTTTCCCTTCTTTTGGTTTTTTCGGGTACTTTATATCCCACTGTGGGGTAATCTGGTCGATTCTTTACGCGACCTTGGTGCTGAAGATGCGTCCTGAATGGAAATCAATATGGCGTGCTTTTGGTGCCCTCAATGTTGCCGTGATTATTTTGGCAGCAATCAATATTGCCTTGGGTGGTGCAAATTACGCGTTTCTTTTGGAGGCGCCTGAAGCAGATACGCCATTTTTCTTTGTCCCATGGCCATGGTATATCCCCGTTTTGGGAGTGCTCTCAGTGGGCATGTTTGCACTCGCCTATCTACCCTTCCACTTTATGGACCGATGGAAGGCCGGGAAGGCTGCAGATCATGCTACTGAAGATGCCTGAAAGGTTTTATTCTCTTATTCAGCCAAGAGGTGCTCGATGGCTTTTTCCACATCACGGTTAACAATGTCTGCCCAGCGAAGGATGCCTTTGCGATCAATAATGTAGTAATCAGGAAAACTATTTGCCTTGTACGCTTCGTTAGTGCCCCTATCTACGGCAATCGGATACTTGATGCCTTTTTCTTCTGCCGTCGCTTCCATTTTTTCTGCTCCACGTTGATGGCATACCCCTATAATGACAACGCCCTTGTCAGCATACTTTTTCATCATTTCATTGGTTTTTGGGATGGAAGCAATGCAGGGGCCGCACCAGGTGGCCCAGAAATCCAATACGATGATTTTACCCTTCAGTTTATTTAAATCCAGTGCCTTGGAATTCATCCAGCCATTGAGTTGCAGGGCGGGTGCCGGTTTGCCCTGCATGGCGTTTAGGGCTTCGCGTACCTTGCTTCCTTCAAGTGCGGGCTCAACAGCTAACATACTCAGTGAGGTAAGCAAAATTGTGATGGGAAGAAGTAAGTTTTTCATGACCCGAGGTTAGGGCGTGTAACAGGTGATGACAAGAGGGAACCTGAAGGGGATTGACCGGGTTGCGAGAGACCCTTAGTTTACCCTTTTTATGATCATCGTTCTTAAGCCCAAACTGACCAAGCGGCAGGAGAATTCGGTTCTCCGCGAAATCAAGAAGCTCGGTTATGAGCCACACGTGATGCGTGGGGTGGCCAGGACGGTGATAGGGGCCATTGGAGACGAAAAGAAAAATCCTTCCCTGGAAACCCTCTCCTCGTGGCCTCAGGTGGAAAGTGTGACCCCCATCCAGAAGCGCTACCGATTGGTTGGCCGCGAAGCTCATAAGAAGAATTCCACCATTAAGGTTGGCAAACACGTTGTCGGCGGCAAAAAAATTCAGATTATGGCCGGACCATGCTCGGTGGAAAGCGAGAAGCAACTCATGGAGACAGCTCATGCGGTCCGGAAGGCTGGGGCAACGATCCTGCGTGGAGGTGCCTTCAAGCCGCGTACTTCCCCTTATGAATTTCAGGGGCTTGGGGAAAAGGGCTTAAAACTATTGGCCAAAGCCAGTCAAGAAACGGGGATGCCTGTGATTACTGAGCTTTTGTCCCAGAGTCATGCGGATCTGGTGGCTGAGTATGCCGATATTCTCCAGATTGGCACTCGCAACGCGCAGAACTTTCAATTGCTAATTGCCGCGGCCCGCACCGGTAAACCGGTGCTATTGAAACGAGGAATGTCCATGCGTATTGAAGAATGGCTTTTGGCTGGAGAATACATATTGGCCAATGAGAACCCGTTTTTGATGTTCTGTGAGCGAGGGATTCGTACCTTTGAAACCTACACTCGAAATACGCTTGATCTTTCGGCAGTCGCTGCTTTGAAACAGGAATCCCATTGCCCGGTAGTGGTGGATCCCAGCCAGGGATGTGGCCGTGCTGACCTGATTGTGGCCATGTGCAAGGGGGCAGTTGCAATGGGGGCTGATGCACTTTTGATTGAGGTGCATCCCAATCCTGCCGAAGCTTGGAGTGATGGAGCTCAGCAGGTTACGTTGGATGGATTCGGTAAATTAATGCGTGAACTAAAGCCTTTCATAAAGGCTGCCGGACGGACTTGAAGTGTGTCACCGTGCTCCATTAGTTTTGTCACTGTTGATGGTTGGGCTTGGATGCGGGAAACCGTCTGATAATTCAGGGTCGGATGTGTCAACACAGGCTGCGGCTATGCCGACAAATGAAGTCCATCTTGAAGTGGTTTCATATGATCCAATTACTCAACTGGAGGGGAAGGAGGTGCGGTTTGATCGGGGTGATCCAAACCAGTTTCGCATCGGTTCAGTCATTCATGCGGCGCTGCGTAAAATGAAGAATCAGGCAAAGGCTGACTCTAGAGGTCTCAAACTGGTTCCTTCCAGGGCGGTCTCGGTTATGTCGATTGAGGAGATTGGACAGCTTACTGAGCTTGATTTAACGGGCCGGCGACTATCAAGTGTTGAGGGATTATCCCGATTGACGCATTTCACTTCGCTCTACCTTTCTGAAAACCGTTTGAGCCGTTTGCAGCCTCTGGCCAAACACAAGAACCTGTTGGCACTGACTCTGGACGAAAACCAGCTTGATGATCTTGCTGCCTTAAGTGGACTGACCAGTCTTAATCTGTTGAGCTTGGATTCCAATCTGATCTCCAACCTAGAACCACTGGCTGAATTGACTCAAATTAAATATCTCTATCTGGGGAACAACCGGATTGCTCGGATCGAATCTTTAAATAAGCTGGAGAATTTAGTGACACTGGATTTGTCGGCAAACCAGATTACGGTACTCGATTCCTTGCATAGCCTATCCAACCTGCGATCACTCGGGTTGTTTGACAATGAGGGTCTCAAAATGTCCGAAATAAAGGAACTTCAGAAAGCGTTGCCTAATTGCATCATCAATCACAACGTTGAAGAGGGGCAATAGGGTTTTTCAGGTGCTAAAGTCGTGGCGCGAGTGTAAGATTTTTCTTATGCAAAAAATATTGCTCTTTATCTTGTTTGCGCAATCCCTTTCTGCGGTTGAATTTGGAGGCAACCAGGGGAAATTTCATGGGTTTACCATGTATGATTTCATGCTGGAAGGAGTACGATGTAAGGTGGTGGAACCAAAGAAGTCTGCACCCGGTAAGCCCTGGATTTGGCGTGCTCGTTTTTGGGGGCATCAACCCCAACTGGATGTGGCTTTGCTTAAGCGCGGTTGGCATGTGGCTTATTGTGATGTAGGTAATCTATTTGGCAATTCGCAGGCGGTAGCGCGCTGGAATGACTTTTATGGGCTTGTGACCAGCAAGCACGACTTCAATATGCGGCCCGTCCTTGAAGGAATGAGCCGTGGGGGATTAATTATTTATAATTGGGCTAAGGCTAACCCATCCAAGGTATTGTGTATCTATGGTGATGCGCCGGTCTGTGATTTCAAGAGCTGGCCGGGCGGAAAAGGTAGCGGAAAAGGAGGAGGAGGCGCATGGCAGGTTTGTTTAAGGGCATATGGGTTTACCGAGGAGAAAGCCTTGAAGTTTAAGGGTAATCCGATTGATGGATTGGAGGCACTGGCCAAGGCAGGGGTGCCTTTAATTCATGTGGTGGGTGATGCGGATATTGTGGTGCCAGTGGCTGAAAACACCTCAATACTTGAAAGACGCTACAAGAAACTAGGAGGTAGGATTAAAGTAATTCATAAAGCGGGAGTGGGGCATCATCCCCATAGCCTTGCTGACCCAGCACCGTTGGTGGAGTTTATTCTGAAGGCGCAAACCGGTGGCCAGAAATAACCCAACTTACAGTTGATCTTTCGGGGTCACTTGGTACGGTTTCGGCGGACCCGAAATGAAATTTATGAAAAATCTTTCCCTGACTGTTGCGTTATTGGCTACAATTGTATTGGCGCGGGCAGATGAAAAATCCGCTATCGCTGCCATTGAAAAACTCGGGGGGCGCGTGCTTTATGTGGCCAAGGATTCCAAGGAGTATAATGTTACCATTACAAAGAATCTTTTCAGTAAGGAGAAGGGGTTCACTGCGGCAGATGCCAAGCTTCTGGCTGAATTGGTTAATGCGGTGGAGATTTCCTTTCAACATCCAGATACTGATGATTCCTGGGTCACGCCAATCAAAGGTTTGGGCAAACTCAAGAGGCTGCATCTGGAGAAAACCAAGGTTACAGACAAGGCCCTTGATACGGTGGGGGCTATTGGTAGCCTGGAATATTTGAATCTGTATAACACGGCGGTTACCGATGGAGGTTTGATCAAGCTCAATAATTTAAAGAAACTCAAAACTCTGTACCTTTGGCAGACCAAGGTTACTGAAGCAAAGGCCAAAGGGTTTCAGGAGTCCATGGCCAAGGCAGGGAACAAGGATCTGGCCATCAATCTTGGGGTCGATAAGGATTTCAAGAGTGTGAACACGGTCGCGCGTTTAAAGAAGCAGCGGGCTGCATCCACTCAGGCCGCCAAGGAGGCCGCCGCGAAGGCTGCGAAGGCCGAGGCGGAGAAATATGCGGCAATCAAGGAGCCCAAGTTCGAGAAAGACATTCTGCCGGTTTTCAAACAGAGCTGCGTGAAGTGCCATGGCAAGGAAAAACCAAAGGGCAAATTCAGGCTCGATACCTTTGCTGAGCTGCAGAAAGGTGTCGATGGGGAACCGGTGATCACGGCCAAGAAACCCGATGAAAGTTCACTCTATGAACTTATAAATTTGCCCGTCAGTGACGAGGCACGCATGCCCAAAAAAGGCGACTCCCTTTCCAAGCCGGTTATCGATCTTGTTCGCCGCTGGATTGAGCAGGGCGCAAAACAAAAGTAATAATTTTTTTACGATTTTCACGCGCGCGGCTTCTGGGCCGCGCGTTTTTTTTGACTTTGGAGCGAATTCCACGCACTAATTCAATAATTATGGGCGGCTGTTTGTTCTTTGAGCAATTATCCCTTGTTTTCACCATAGTTTGGGCTGGCATGGGTAATGCTATATACTTTGTACATACAGAGTTTGAACCGACTCTAAAACAAACAATAAAATACGTTAAACTAAAGAGGTCTGTTCAGCTCGAGGAGCTGGGGTAGCTTTGCTACCCCAAATTCTTTTTTTCTGGCCTTCATTTTCAGTTTACATTGGACATGGGGTGTTTTTGGTGTACTAAAAACCCCACACTCAACCCGTGAAAATATAGCAAAGACTATGGGCACACCTCCTCCAGCACCACAAGGCGATGCAGTTCCTGTTGACATGCCTTCCCAGTTGAATTCCCCAAATGCTTCCAGTGACGCTATGGGCAAGCGCAAGAAAATTGGCATAATTGTGGGCAGTATTTTGGGGGTCATATTAATTGTAATAGCCGTCTTGTTTTTACTGCCCAAAGAAGAGGTGCCCATAGTTTTGGTTAAGCCATCTGTAGCTGACTATATTAAAGGTAAACGGTTTACCTATTCTCTCCCTGAAGAAGCCATTGATGGATTGATACCTACCAACCTTGTTGCAGTATTGGGAGGTCAAATTAATAGTATTAAAGCTCAGCTAAGTTCCCAACCAGTTTTTATGCAATTTGGCACAAATAACATTGTTGAATATGGGACATCAATCAAGGGGAGTGTTGCAAAAATTACTCAGGGTACTTACTCGGTTGATGGATTGAGTGTGATGCTTGCCAAAGATGGGGGGAATGATACAGCAGTCTTTACCAAAGCAGAGCCGGGGATTGGTGATGAGTTTAATATGAAATTTGTTACAGGAAAGGACGTGAAGATAAAAATTACGAATGTCGAGCCAGCGGAGCCTCTACAGGGAATGAACATGGCCATGATGGGAAGCTTGGGTCTGGGCGGAAGCATGCCTCCCGGCGGATTGGCGGGGCTTCTTCCCACAGGCGGGCTCCCTATTGGTTCTAGCCAGGGCAAAGGCAAGGGCAAAAAAGGCAAGGGCAAAAAAGGCAAGGGTCAGAGTCAGGGGCAGAGCCAGGGGAGGCCGCAGGCAGGTTATCCTGCCCGAAAAATGCAATGGACTTATGGAGCTGGAGGCAGGGATTTAGTTGGCTGGAAAGGGCTAACAATGCAGCAGGTGCATCAGTCTTTTGGGAATCCGGATTTGCGCGAAGACACTCCTGCTGGCGGAGAGTGGCAATATAACAATATGAATATTACCGATGCGCAAGGTAAGCCGCATCAGACAGTGACTTTCGTCTATATGGTTAATGGCATGGTTGTAGATGTTCTTTTACGTCCTCTTCTCCCGGCGGCGCCCAAGGCAGTTCAATAATTTAAAAGAAGAACAAAATGAAATCAGTATATTTTTTAGCCGCGATCATGCTGACTGCAGGTTGCAACGATAAGGCGCATGAAAATGTGGAGAAATCTTCATCTCAGGTAGCCAGCACGTTGGAGGATGTTTCCAAGACGATTCGCACGGTTCAGCAAACTGCCAATGAAATTAAAAAGTTTTCCGAGGATATGGCGGTTACTGGCGAGCGGGTGAAGGGAATTAAAGGCGTGGAGTTAATTGGAAATTCCCAGTGGGAGTATAAAGTGGTTTCGGTCGATGATGCGAGTGCGGAAACATTGCAAAATAGCCTTAACGACCTTGGTAAGGAAGGGTGGGAGCTTTCCGCGCGGTTGGGCAGTAACAGGCAGGCTAGTCTGGTCTTCAAGCGCCGAAAGGAACTGGCCGATTAAAGGGCTACTCTTTTGCCCGAATCAATGGATTGCGCCGCTGCCTCGCAAAGTTCCACAGAGGTAAGGCCATCTTGCGCCGTGACAATTGCGGGGGATATCCCTGATTGTATGGATTCCACGAGGTGGGCGATCTGACCGGTGTAACCGTCTCCTTCATCAAGCTTGAGGATCTGAGGTTCCTTGTCTGGTTCAAATAATTTTATGGCTTCATCATCGCGGGCTGAATCATAGTCCACCGTGGCGTTCTCAAAATTTACCGTGTAAGCCATATTGAAACCAAACCCCTTGGCCATCGCCCAGCTGCCTTCAGCCGACACTGCTGTGCCACACTCTACGGTGTATTGGGCGAGTACATGGTCAATTTCTCCACTCACCTTGGTGTGGCCCTGTGCGTACACGTGGCTGGGTCGCCCAAAACAGTAGGCGGCAAAGTCCGCATCGTGAATGTGAAGATCAAGCAAGGCGCCTCCTGATTTTTTTCCATCCAAAAAACTATTTTGGCCCCAGGCGGGGGCTTCAGCCACGCGGCGGAAACGTGCACTCAAGGGTTTCCCGAAACGTCCATCATCAATGGCGTCCTTCACCCATTTCCATTCAGGCCAGAAGCGCAGGCACATGGCCGGCATGAAAAAGCCGGTGGCATTATCTGCAGCCCCTACGATTTCACGTGCCTGTGCACTAGTGCGTGCCAGAGGCTTTTCACAAAGCACATGTTTGCCTGAGGCAAGCGCGGCTAATGCCTGTTCATGATGCAGAAAAGTGGGGGTAGTGATATCAATGAGATCAATCGATTCATCAGTCAGTAACTCATTCAGACTGCGGTAGGCGGTTACACCGGTCATGTCCAATTTGACCGGCTCATCGCTGCCCACATTGCCATGCACATCAGAGAAATCTCCATTCAGATTACGGCCGCTGGGGTTGCATAAAGCACCAATTTCGATGCCTTGCAATTGTTGATAGGCGCGAATATGCGCTACGGCCATAAAGCCGGTGCCAACAATGCCAACTCTTATTTGATTCATTCTTGTTTCCCTCAATTCTTTTTTGGCCAGCGACGCAATCCATGCTGGAGCCAAAGTCGCCAAACCATCCACACGGCTTCCCAGGCAATGTTTAGAGACATTTTGGAGGATCCTTCCACGCGTTCGGTGAAGATGATGTTCAATTCTGAGACCCGTAAGCCTTGGCGCCAGATTTTATGGGTCATTTCAATTTGGAAACTATAGCCGTTTGAGCGGACTGCTTTGATATCCACCGCTTCCAGCGCACGCCTGCGGAAGCATTTGTAGCCGCCGGTGGGATCACTGAAGGGCATGCCGGTAATCCATTTCACATATTTGGCTGCTCCAAGGCTTAGCATTAACCGCCGCAGTGGCCAGTTATTGACCCGTATGCCTCCGCGGTATCGTGTTCCCAAAACCAGATCGGCATCTTGCGCCTCCTTGATAAAGCGTGGGATATCTTCCGGGTCATGCGAGAAATCGCCGTCCATCTCGAAGATGAACTCATATTCATGTTCCAGGGCCCACTCAAAGCCTGCGCAGTAGGCGCGCCCCAGACCACTCTTTTCCTTGCGGTGTAAAACATGTACATACTCATGTTCCTGCGCAAATTCATCGGCCATGCCCCCGGTGCCATCGGGGGAGTTGTCGTCAACCACCAGCATATCGACCGACAATTTACCAAGAGCCTCTACAATGCCGGGGAGATTGTCCCGTTCATTGTAGGTGGGCACGATGACTAGAGCGTTATGTACGGTATCGGCCAAGTGAGGGAAAATAATAGTCGGTCTGGAAGGTCATTCAAGATTCAGTTGGTAACAGTGCCTTTAATGGGCACTCGTTGCAAAGAGGGGTTCTCGGTTTGCAATAGCGGTTTCCCACTCCAACCAGTTGGGCATGGTAGTCCTGCCAGTAATCAAGTTGTTGGGGGCCTGATTTCTGGTTGAGAGAGGATTCACAAAGCGATTGCAACTCATCATAATCTGATTTTTCGTTGCACCAGTCGTGACGGCTGAAGATGCGCTTGGTATAGGCATCAATCACAAAGCTGTGATGGTTCCCGGCGTAAAGGAGCATGCTGTCGGCTGTTTCGGGGCCAATCCCGTTGATGGATAGAAGCCGGTTGCGGACGATCGGGGTGCTCCCATTCATCATTCGCTTGAGGCTGTCGCCATGTTTTTCAACGAGTACATTGACAAAGTTGCCAAGGCGCTTGGCCTTGATATTAAAGTAGCCGGCTGGGCGGATCAGTTGGGCCAACTCTTTATGGCTGAGTTTATATATCTTTCTTGGTGAAAGGAATTTGGCTGCCTTGAGGTTGGTAATGGCGTGCTCAACGTTTTTCCAGGACGTGTTCTGGGTAAGGATTGCTCCGACACAAACCTCAAAGGCACTATCACCGGGCCACCAGTTGCGGTGACCAAAATGTTTGTGCATCAGGCGGTAAGCTTTGCGGAGATCGCGCTTCACGGACTGATGGGAGCTTTCCAAGCGGTGGCGGACGTAAGGCTGGATAGATCGGGCGCGAAACCCACGCCAAAGGGAGCGGAGTTAATGGAAGTGGCATCGATGCGGCCCTTACAAATATTTAGAGTAGGCCACCCATCTGGTCCCTTATGGTAGAGATCAGCGTGGTGTTCCAGGGTATCGGCTTGCATTGTCTCAGGGAGTTGTGAAAGGCCTGAATGATAGTGGTGACCATTGCGTTCCACACTCTCGATACCCAGGGCAGCACACACCGCCAGATCCTGAAGCAGGGCAACAGGTCCCACATTGCAGAGGTCCTCGCCGCTCATGACAACGGTTTCACCCTCGTGGGTGCGTTGGGCAATGAGGCAGCGGTTGGTGATACCCTTGAAGATACCCTTGCAATTCTTGTGGCTGGTGCCGGCATAGCCCAGACGAAGGGCAGTGCTTAGGCTATCAAGCTGACCATCAGATTCATCAATGATCACCGGGGGACGATCGGGCCAGTCTTGGAACTGATCGTACAGGGACTCCTCAAGGGCAACATCGCGGTGCAGCGGTTGCTCAATAAAGAGGAGTTTTTCAAAGAAGGAGCGGAGCGAATCTTTATCCTGAATGGATTGCCAAAAGGCCTGGAAATCGGTGATGGACTTAAACTGTTCATTGCCATCCAGGCTAAAGGCAAAGTCGGCAGGAGCATGGGAGGTAATAATTTCAGCCAAGCTTTCCAGGCGGGCAAGGTCGGTGTCAGGCTGGCCATTAACCTTAATTTTAAAGTGGCAAAGGCCGTAGGTAGTGATGCAGTCGGTCAGAGCCTGAGGGAGTGAGTCGGATACCTTTTCATCATCCGGGATGTCTGCTGGAGTTAATGGATCAGCCAGTCCAACGGTATGGCGGGCGATGATAGAAGATAAGGGTTTTTCAGGCAGCCATTCGTGGGCCTTGGTGGCACCCATCTGGATCTGGATTGCTCCCATGCTCAGGCCCAGATCCTGATCGCGAAGGGCAGCGGCAAAGGGTTTAGCTGTGCTGCGGCAGCAGGCTTCAATAAGAGCGCGTTCAACCATGGAAGTGCCAAAGCCAGAGAGAAGGGGGGGGAGGTTTTCACTTTCACCCCAGTCTGATTGGGCCTCATGAAGGTTGAGCCAAAGATCAAATGGAGAATCAGCTTCCATGCCTGTTGAAGTTTCGCGGGCGTGCTCAATGACACGCAGCATCTCCACCATTTCTTCTCCCAGCGGCGTTTCGGGAATCTTGGTAAACCACTTGGGCGGGAGATTATCCGCAGCAAAACCTTCGTGCACGGTTCCGTCTATTTCAACGGACAATTTCAGGAAGGCGTATGGCACATCGGTCATGGTCGCGATGCCGTATTTAAAGGGCATGCGCGTGCGCAAATTAATCAGGCGGGTTTCCCCCTCTAGAATACGAACCTTCATGGGTCCTGATGGTGGGGGGCAAGGAAGAAGGGGGCAAGGAAGAAGGTGTGGGGCTTTACTTCAAAAGTTTCCGGCAGGCGGTTTGCAAACGTTTCATTTGAGCTTCTGATTTGGTTTCCAGATAGCACCGGATGACCGGTTCAGTGCCGCTAGCGCGGAAGGCTGCCCATTCGCCCTTGGGCAGCAGGAACTTGTAGCCGTCAGTCGTAATAAATTTCTCCACCTTGGCTGCGCCAATTTTATCCAAGCCTTTTGCCAACCTTTTAAGGATGGCCTCCTTTTGTTTGGGATTAATCTGCACATTAATTCTGTCGGTATAAAATGGGCCAATATGTTTCTCCAGTCCCTTAAGAATCTTGCCCAACGGTTTGCCTTCTACCGCAACCAGTTCGGCCATCAGTAAACAGGCAAGGATGCCATCCTTTTCAGGCACATGGCCTTTCACGCTTAGGCCACCGCTTTCCTCGCCCCCTACAATAATCGCTTCACTTTCCATTAGTGCACCGATGTGTTTGAAGCCCACTGGCGTTTCATAAAGCTTCACGCCCAGATGGGCAGCCACTGCATCAATCATGTGGCTGGTGGGAACGGTGCGTACCGCTGCTCCCTTCCATTTACGGTTCTTTTTAAGGTGATACAGGGTAAGGGCCAGAATCTGGTTGGGTGTGAGCCAGGTGCCATCTTTATCGACTACACCAAATCGGTCTGCGTCCCCATCTAAGCCCAAGGCCATCTTTGCCTTTCCAGAGGCCACGCAGGCTACGGCTTCAGTCATTCCTTCAGTATTGGGTTCAGGCGGTTTGCCGCCAAAGAGGGGGTTTGGTTTCTCATGGAAACGGGTGACTTTTACTCCCGCTTCCTCCAGTAAGGTATCGAGATAGCCGCGGCCGGCTCCGTACATCAGTTCCACGGCGATTTTCATCTTCGCCTTCTTGATAGCCTTGAAATCAACCAGTTGTTTTAAGCGCCTGAAGTAGGCGCCCATGGGATCGATTTCCTTGCACTGGTAGGTGCCAATGACGCATCCATCAAAATTCCAGCCTCTGGCCAGGCGTTTGGCAATGTTGTCCTCGATTTTTTTCGTGACCTCAGGTGTAGCTGGAGCGCCATTGTGTAGGGAATATTTCAGGCCCTGATATTCTGCCGGGTTATGGCTGGCAGTCATGTTGATGCCGCCCAGAGCTTTGCGCACACGCACAGTGTGACTGATAACCGGGGTAGGGGTGTCTCGGTCACACAAAAGAGCGGTGAAGCCATTGGCTTCCAGAACCTCGGCGACAGTCAGGGAAAAATCACGGCCCAGGAACCGGGCATCATGCCCGATAATGATGTTGGGTTTAAGCTTGGCCAGAGCAGAGGTTTTCTTGCGACGTTCGGCTTTGAGGTAATCGGCAATGGCCTGAGTGGTGAGCCGGACCCTGTCGAAGGTAAAATCCTTGGCGATCAGGCCGCGCCAACCGGAGGTCCCAAACTTAATGGGAGGCAGTTCGTCCATGGAAACCTAATTTTTCCAATCAAAGGCCTTCTTTTTGAGGGCATATATGTAACCGACAAAAAGAATGCCCAGAAATGAAATCATGGAGCCGAAGATTAAGGGGGCGTTCTCGGCCAGCATTTCCTTGTAAACAACGGCCCAAGGGAAGAGGAATACCACTTCGATGTCAAAGAGGATAAAGAGCATGGCCACCAGATAGAACTTAACCGACATGCGCGGAACTCCAGCACCTTCAGGCAACATGCCACATTCATAAGCGGTATCCTTAATTGGTTCACCCTTGGCACGTTTACCAATGACTTTCGAAAAGATGAGCATTCCGGCAGCAAAGGCAATGGCTACGCCTAAGAGAATAAGTACTGCAAGATATTGGGTCAGTTGACCGTCCACGCCCTTCTTTCTAGGGATTGGTTTAATTTGAGTCCAGTGTAAATCATTTGTGGCTTGCGTTTTTCAGTAAGATTTCCATGATTCGCCGCCCGTGGAACCGCTGGAAAATACTACCGAGGAAGATAAGTTAACACTATTCATGGAATGGTTGCTGGCTAATTGGGTGCATGTGGTCTTTGCGGTTGCTGTAGCTCTTTTGGCGGGTGCGTTCATTTATAAGGGAAATGTGGAAGCTGTTGAAAAAGAAGAGACGGCTGCAGAGGATTTGCTCGGGGCAATTTATCCTGATGAGTTTAAAGTGGATACAGTTGATCCAAACAAGGCTCTTTCTGATCGCTTACGGCAGGTGGGGCAGGCTTATCCGGGGACCAAGGCAGCTGACAATGCAGTATTTCTGCAAGCCAGTGCCCTGTATGAGGAGGGCAAGTTTACACAGGCAAAGGTGGCTTTTGGTTCTTATCTTAATCTGGCAGGGACAGGGCCACTGGCTGCGGCTGCTCAATTTGGATTGGCTGCCGCAGAGGATGCTGTTGGGGAAAAAGAAAAAGCTCAAAGCAGTTATAAGGTTGTGATTGCCAATTATGGATCCGCCCCGGAAGCCATGCAGGCGCGAGTTGCCTTGGCTAAGATATTATTGGCAAAACCCAATCCTGAGATTGAACAGGCTAAGCAGTTGCTTCTTGCTGCTTCGCAGGAAAGCTTACTGAGCCGTATTCCCGGGTTCTGGGGGAGAGAAGCCGAGCGTTTACTGGCTCCTTTACAGGTGAAAACTGAAATCAAGGCAGAGGATGACAACGGCGCATCTGGGGAAGCTAAAAAGGACGAGTAGCCCCGGCGTAAACCCGTTTACAGTGAATAACCCTCTCTTGCGGTAGTCTTTGTTATCCGATAAGCCTCCGTTCGCGCCTTTATATGGTGCTGGAAGGAGGAATTAATGGCTGAAGTTACAGGCACTACGCCCGCGCAATATGGGGAGGCTGAATCACCACAACCAACAACTCAATCCCGGTGGGAAACACAAACCCATTGGCACCAGGAGGAGGGGAGTGAAGCCGACTCTCCAGTACGGCAGGTATTAGCCGAGTTCATAGGGACATTCGCTTTTGTTGCAGTGGCTGTATGCACGACGTACTGGTGGTATCCGGATTTTGTGGCCATGGGCTTGGCATGTGGTTTGACTGTGGTGGTCTTGGTGTCAGCTTTTTCCCGGTTGGGGAGTGGACAGTTTAACCCGGCTATTACGCTTGGATTATTATTGGGAGGCCGCCTTCCATTAGCCCGGGCCATGATGATTCTGCCAGCGCAAATCATATCAGCTGTTTTGGCATGTTTTATTCTTTCGAGTTTCCTCGGGGCAAACGAAAAGATGAATTGGATTAAACCGGGACCCATTAATGAAACGACCGGTCAGCAAACGGCAACCATGAAAACCCCGATCGAAGCGGCTACTCCTTTCATTCCGACCCGAATGGAGATCCCAGAGCCCATTGGGCAGGTGGCTCCCCGCGCAATCCCAAATTCCCAGCGGGTAAGCGTGGTCAAGGCGATTGTCATCGAGGTGATGCTGACTTTCTTCTGGGGGTTGGCGGTTTTTGCCGGATTACGAAATGAGAACCGACAAATGGCGGGTTTTCTGGCTGGAGGTGCGGTGGCCGTTGGTTTGTTGTGTGGCGGTATTTTGACCGGGGCGGTAATGAACCCGGTTCGTGCGTTTGGGCCTGCTGTGGTTTCAGGGCAATGGGATTTTCAATTGATCTACTGGATAGGACCGATGCTTGGAGGGGCTCTGGCGGGGGTAGTGTGTGGCCAATTCCTCTTTCGCGATGACGAGGCAGTGTAGTGACCAATGGGCCAACCCATTGCAGTTGCTGCCGGCTTGATCTTTAAGGCAGGGAATCTTCTTATCACCCGACGCCCGGCGGGCAGTCATCTTGCGGGCCTTTGGGAATTTCCAGGAGGAAAGTGTGAGAAGGGCGAAACGCTTCAGGAATGCCTTCAGCGTGAGCTGCACGAGGAATTGGGCGTGGTTGTGAATGTTCGGGAATGTGTGGAGACTCTTGAGCACGCTTACCCGGAAAAAGTGGTTCAACTTTCTTTTTTTCGGTGCAATTTGGTAATGGGCGAACCGGAAGGGAAGGAGGGTCAGGAAATCGCCTGGATTGGCCCCAAACAGCTGGGGGGCTTTTCGTTTCCCGAGGCCGATTCAAAAATGCTCCAAAAGCTACACGATAACGAGACTTGGTGGGCAGGGGAGTAATGGTCGGATCGGCGAGATTCGAACTCACGACTTCCTCGTCCCGAACGAGGCGCGCTACCAGGCTGCGCTACGATCCGTTCGTCGAGATATAGCGAATAACACAAAGCAAATGCAACGCTGTTTTCCTCAATCTTGGAATGAATTGACTGTGATGAATTATGGGCTATATTCGTAGTGTACGAGATGAGACAAATGCGAAGAATTTTGCTTATTCTATCGGTTTTATTGGTGTTTATAGATACGCCTCAAATATGGGCTTCCCAGGCGATCGGCACGTACCGCTTTGGTCTTCGTTGGAATGGCTACAACCGAGGATTGCCCCTCCCTTTCTCTGGTTGGTCCAACCCCAGAGTTCCGGTGCGACCGTGGGTTCCACCAAAAATTACCTATACTACAAATCGGGTGATGTTTCCCGATACGTTGCACGTCTTGTTTCTCGGTAATAATATTACCGGCGCAAATGACATGGCAAAGGTGCTTGCAAAAATGAGTCAAGCCGGCAAGCAGAAGATTAGCGCCAAGTCCTATGCTCCCTCGGGGTACACACTTCTGAATCACGCGGTTGATATACATAGCCTCACCAATGTCAGTACTTCTTTTCCGGATATTAGAAATTTTACGAACCGTATCCCTCAGCACGTAATCATCTTGCAGGAGCATACGCGTGCGCCGGTGTATACCCCCGGGGCAACCATGACTGCGGCGCAGCGGTTGGATACCGTTGCCAAGGCGGCTAAATCTCAGATAGCATTTTTTCTCCCCCACGCGCTGGGTGATCAGTTTTACAGTACCGGGATGATGTATCGGCGGGCTGAGGCGAGCATTTACGCCATTGCATCACAAGTGAAGGCCCCTGTTGTCCCCGCTGGTTTGGCTTGGAAACTGGTGGAGGCGCGTCACCCGGAAATCAAACTGCGCGACCGGGGGGGCTTCTTGCCGTCCCATGAAGGAACCTATCTCAATGCCTGCATGATGTATTGTGCTCTTACCTGGCAGTCACCGTTGGGTTTGTCTAATGGAGGGTTATATCTTGTAGATAGAAGGGAGGCAGCCATTTTACAACGAACCGCTTGGGAAGTTTTTGTGGCGAGGCAGGGAGCAATTCCCTTTTAGCTACGCCTTAGGTCGGCCACGCATTCAACATGTTGGGTTTGGGGAAACATGTCCAATGGGGTCACCTTCTCGATTTTATATCCATTTTCACAGAGCCATTTAAGGTCCCGGGCAAGGGTGGCCGGATGGCAGCTCACATAAATAACCTGCTGTGGGTAAGCTTTGGCAAGCATGTCCAGACCTTCTTGATGGCAGCCCTTTCGCGGTGGGTCCAGGATAATGGTGGTTTCCTCTGCCGGGAAACGTTTTAGTAGTTCATCCATGTGCTCCTCGGTTTTACCCAATAAGAATTCACCGTTACTCAAACTTCGGGCTTCAAGGTTTTTGCGTGCGGGAAGAATGCATTGTTTATCAATGTCAATGCCCACAAAACCTTCCACCAAATCCGCTAATGAAAGGCTGAAAAACCCAATGCCACAGTAGGCGTCCACAAGATATTTTGAGCCTGAGTCGATTAGGCAGTCTCTTACGGTATTTACCAGTTCAGGCAGGAGGTGAAAGTTGTTCTGGAAAAATGAGTCACGGTGCATTTCCCAATCATCGGGCATCATTCGCAGAACAACTTTCTGCATGTTGCGCGGCGGTGGGTTCTCGCGGAGCTCAGCGAGCTGATGATTCAGGGCGTGTTCGGCGATGTGACATTCCTGCAGATCCACCACAAGGCGGCTGTCCCAATGCAGGAATCCATAGACTGCGCGTTGTTCGATTTTATTCCATTGCCGGCGCACCATGATCCGATTCCGGTAATTATAGGGTTCAGGGCAGGGGATAAGGTTTTTAACAAGTTCCTTGCTTAGCCCCCCAATTCTTTCAAACAGATCACGAACCTGTGTTTCTTTTATACGTTGCTGGGTTTCATACGTGATGTGCTGGTATTGGCAGCCACCGCAGGTGCCAAAGTGCCCGCAACGTGGCTCCACCCGTTCGTCTGAAGGCTTCAGGATTTTTATCAGTTTGGCGCGACCAAAGGCCTTTTTCATTTCAGTGATCTTCACCAGAGCTACCTCGCCTTTGATTACGAATGGGACGAAGATTACGAAGTCCTTAATTCTTCCGACGCCTTCACCTCCAAATGCCATATCGTCGATTTCCAGCTCAATCTGGTCGTCGATTTTGAGAGGAGGATTTTCAGTATTGGAAACAGTATCTTCCATTCGGTTTTTCAACCTTGTTCAGGATCGGGTTTTAAGTATGAAGCTAGTGCGCCTTCTTCACGTGTTCACGGAGCAGATCACGGCCAAAGTCCCCGTTGAAATCGCGCCAGGTTGCGTGGATATGATTGGCTCCGTTCTGCGTGTTGGCATATTCAAGAAGGAAGGTGGGGCCCTGCACGCGGTAGTAGTGAGGCTCGAAAGCCTTGGTGCTGCCCGCCCAAGAGAAACGAATCTTATCCAGGCCACCCTTTTCAATCTTGCCCCAGTCTTCCTTGGCCACCACGGCGCGGTGGCGGTTGATGTATTCTTTGATGAGCTTGGTGAGTTGGGTTTGTTGGTCTTTGTTTAGTTCGCCATAGGCGATTCCGGCATTCTCAAGAGCTTTCACTTCAGGCAGGGCCGAAGTCAGTATATCGCGCGGTGCCTTGTCGGCAATTACTGCCTTATTGGCCTGTTCGGTACTGAGAGAGTTACGCAGCTTGCGTGCGGCAAATTCCTCCACCTCGAGGGCAATCAACCTCCGGCCAGGCCCAAAGTCGGCTACGGCAGGATTGCTGGCCCAAAAGGAAGGGACAACGCTGAGCTTGCCGTCAATGATAGTATAGTTGAGTGATACATGATGGCCTTCAAAGCGCCAACCCCAGGTGCCTTTGTTGCTAGGCTTACCAAAGATCAGAATGTGGTAGGCCTCAGAGTCTCGCACAAAACGGCGATTTTTGCCTTCAAGCACGAAGAGGATGTCCTCAAGAAACATAATGTTTTTCACCTTAGTATGTCCTGATTCACTCAAAACTGTCTTGAGCAGGGCATGAGTCAGCTGCCGTTGCTCCTTCGTCATCTGTTTGATTTGAAGGCCCTTGCGGTGCCCGCCTTTGAGCATCTCAGCGGGAATGAAATGCCAGTAGGTTCGTTCCTCGCCGTTGAATTTAAATGTGGCCAGAGATATTTGCTCCTTATCGAGGCTTGCCAGCAGCGCGTTAGCAGACCTTGCCATGTCTGAGGCAACATCGGCAAAGGATGGGTTGGCTATGAAAAATGCCGCGACTACGGCAAGGAGACGTACGGATTTCATGGCCGGTGATTGTGCCGACGATAATATGAATGACAAGCAGATTGCACCAAGCTCCCTCAAGGACTAGAGTCGTCCTGTGAAACTGATGTTCATTGGAGATATCGTGGGTTCGCCTGGCCGCCAAGCGGTTTCGAGTTTGCTTCCAGAGTTGAAGGATCACCACAAACTGGATTTAGTCATTGCCAATGGTGAGAATGCTGCTGGAGGAAATGGGATTACCCCTGATACTGCAGCAGAAATTTTTGCGGCTGGGGTGGATGTGGTTACCTGTGGAGACCATTTGTGGGACCAGAAGGAAGTGGAAACGCTGCTTAATGAGGAGCCGCGTTTTGTTAGGCCAGTAAATTATCCGGCCGGCACGCCTGGGCAAGGCAGCACGGTTATCGAACGCGAGGGAATGCCCCCAGTGGGGGTTATCAATGCCCAAGGCAATACATTCATGCGCGGAGAATTAGATAATCCGTTTCGTCGGGTTAAGGAGGAGATAAAAAAAATCTCGCCCCAAGCCTCGGTAATCTTCTTGGATTTCCATGCTGAAGCTACCAGCGAGAAAATCGCCATGGCCCGGATGTTGGATGGAGAGGTTACTGCGGTAATTGGTACCCACACGCATGTGCAAACATCCGATGAATTCATTTTTCCTGGGGGGACCGCGTTCCTTTGTGATGTTGGTTTTACTGGCCCTCATGATGGAGTGTTGGGGCGGGACTGGGAGCCAGTTGTGGAGCGGTTTCTTACCAGTCAGCCCCGCCGATTCCCAGTCGCTAAGGGCAGGATTTTACTTCAAGGGGTCGTGATCGAGATCGATGGGGCTTCAGGTAAGGCGACTCGAATCGAGCGAGTGAGTGAGCCTTTGAAATAATAGCCAGTTCTACGCTTTTAAATGATACGGATTTCTGTCAATTTCTTCCGCTCATGAATTCCATGACTGGATATGGCCGCGGGGAATCTTCTCGCGGTGGTGCTAAGTTTACCGTGGAGATCAGTACGGTAAACCGAAAGCAAGCGGAGCTCTCGCTTTATCTTCCGCGAGAACTTGACGCGTTGGAAAGTCGGGTTCGTGACGAGATAAATTCCAAAGTAGCCCGTGGTCGGATTGCTGCCCGCGTTCAGTTTTCGGCTAGTTCAACGAGTGGAACTCAGGTTAAAATCGATCACACATTGGCCAAGCAGTATGCCCGTGAATATCGTGCTTTGGCTGCTGAATTAAAGTTGGAGAAACACATGGGGTTGGACACTATTTTAAGGGCTCCGGGTGTACTGCAAACTACAGAAGACTCGCTGGATGTGGAGTCGTTGTGGTTGTCATTGCGTGCGGCGGTTCGTATGTCCCTGCGTGAATTGTTGGCGATGCGTGCCAAAGAGGGCGTGAACTTGAAAAAGGATTTACAGAAGCGAATCAATACGCTTCAAAAATCGGTTAAGGCGGTTGCGAAGCAGGCTCCGAAAACAGCCAAACGTCATCGAGATGCATTATTGGATAGAATAAGCCAGTCTGGGTTGGATTTGAAACTCGATGATGAGCGTGTTCTTAAGGAAGTGGCCTTATACGCGGACCGCATTGACATAACCGAGGAATTGACGCGCCTCGAGAGTCATTTCGGCCAGTTTGCTGATTATGCCAAATCAAAGTCCCCTGTGGGGCGTACGTTGGATTTTCTTTCACAGGAAATGAACCGTGAGGTGAATACCATTGGTTCGAAGGCAAACGATCCTGTTGTCTCACGATTGGTGGTTGCGATGAAAAGTGAACTGGAAAAATTCCGTGAACAGGTTCAAAACGTCGAATAATGGGGAGGCAGGGTCAACCGGTATTGTTGGTCTTATCGGGTCCTTCAGGGGTTGGTAAGACCACGGTTGCTCATCGGTTGATGGATGCAAACGGGACCCTTAAGCGTATCGTGACCTGCACGACTCGTGCTCCGCGTGATGGGGAGCAAGATGGGGTTGATTATCATTTTTTGGATGAATCAGAATTCCTGGAGCGATTGGGTTGTGGAGAGTTCCTGGAGCATGCAGAGGTATATGGAAAATACTATGGTACGCTTAAATCCTCCGTGCATGACGCTTTTGCTGCCGGGCATGATATATTGATTGTAAATGACGTGCAGGGAGCCTTAACACTGAATAAAATAATCAGGGAAGATGCCGTGCTGGGAGGCGCTTTGCAGACGGTTTTTTTGGTTCCAGAAGGAGTGGAGGAGCTTCGCAAGAGATTGGAATCAAGAGATGAAGATGACAAAAAAACAATCGACGAACGGATGGAAAATGCTGTGGCGGAATTGAAGCAACAGAACAAATTTGATCATGTGATTGTAAGTGGTACTCGGGATGAGGATTATGAGCAGGTGCAATGCGTTTATGAGCAGGCAGGAAATCGTTGATGGCGAGGAAGAAGAACATTGTACTGGGAGTGACAGGCTCGATAGCTGCACATAAGGCGGTGGATATCTGCAGTCAGTTAACCAAAGCGGGAGCAGATGTCCATGTGGTGATGACAAAAGATGCGCAGGAGTTTATTACGACGATCCCTTTTAAGACACTTTCGCGGAATCCGGTTATCACCAGTCTTTACGATGAAGAAGAAGGCTGGCGCCCTGCACATATTCGTCTTGCTGATGAGGCTGACCTCATTCTTGTGGCTCCAGCAACGGCCAACACCATTGCCAAGCTGGCCAATGGTCTGGCTGATGACGCCTTGGGGTGTATTGTTCTAGCGGTTGACCCGGGAGTGAAGTTTATCATTGCGCCGGCCTTGAATGGGAAAATGTGGATTAATCCCGCAACACAGGCGAACGTGAGGACTCTAATTGATAGAGGAGTCCTGTTCGTTGGGCCAGAAGAAGGAGATCTTGCCTGTGGTGATGAAGACCTGGGTCGTTTGTCGCCGGTAGAAAAGATCACGGAAGTGGTATTGAAGGCGGTCGACCCTGACCGCTCCGATAAATCATAAACGGATGCTTGCTTGGGAAAACATAAAACGGTTTTTAAGACTGGTTAGCACCTCAACGATTGATCCAGCTGAGCAGTATAGGCGCTTGAAGTTAATGGAGCGCGATATTGGAGTGCCGGTCAAGATCGCGGTGTTGGGGTTGATGGCCTATTTTCTTTTCTTTTCAGAGTATGTTGAAGGGAGGGATTTTATCTTACGCGCGCGTGTTAAGGTGGCTTTGGTTCCTGTGCAGCAGTTTTTCTTGGGGTATGTTGTGGTTAATCTGGGGGCAATTACGTTTCTTTTGATGTTCAATCGCTGGAAGTTACGCGTGGTTCATTGGTTCACCCTGGTGATGAGTTTTATTGACGCCCTCGTGGTGTCGGGACTGGTGGTGATTACTGGAGGTTTAGATAGTATGGTTTACTGGGTTTTCCTTGTGATGATTATCAGAAATGCAATCAGTATACCCATTCCTTTTACACAAATATCCATGAATTTGCTGACGACCGGTGGGTATGCTGTGGCGATCGTTATCTGGAAGAGGTTTATTGTTATGGAGCCAAAAGACAGGCTTCAAACCTTAGACTCACTTAAGCCTCAGGAAGGTCAGCTTTCAGCTGAGGAATTGATTTCATTGATTCAGCCACCTGAACAATATGAGGGGTCGTTGTTTACGCTTCGTTTGTTTTTTTTGGTGCTAATGACAGCACTATGTTATGGGGTGCAGGTCTTGTTTGATCGAGATCGGCAGGCGCAGAGCGAATCCAGAGAGTATTCTTTGCGTCGTGAACAATTGCGTTCGACCGGACGTTTGGCTGCGGAAATCGCGCACCGTTTAAAGAATCCCCTGTCGATTATCAATAATGCAGCCTTTTCAATGGGGCGCCACCTAAAAGAGGAAGATGGTGGAATGAATAAGCAGTTGAATATGATTCGTGGAGAGGTCGAAAGATCGGATATGATTCTTACTGAATTAATGGGTTATGCACGACTTTCTGAAGGGCGTATTGAAAAAATTGACGTCAAAGAAGAGCTGTTAGGAGCGATTGCAGAGGTTTTCCCCCCGAACCATACATTTCCGATCAAATTGAAAAAGAATGTGTCTGATGTGTTGCCTCCTTTAATGATGCAAAGGGCTCATTTACGTGAGATTATGGTCAATTTATTGGTAAATGCCCGTGAGGTTGCCGGTGAGGACGGAAATGTTATAATTTCCTGTTCGCCTTCCCCTAACTACGAAATAGAAATGCGTGTCAAGGATTCAGGTCATGGGATTCCTGTTGAACAGCGTGAACAGATATTTGAGCCGTATTTTACAACCAAAAAGAAGGGTACTGGACTGGGTTTGGCTATTGTTAAGCAGAATACTGAACTGTACGGGGGAGAGATTCGTGTGGAATCCGAGCTTGGCGAAGGTACAGAATTCATTTTAACTTTCCCAACCCGAGTCCTGTCGCGCGATAATTAATCATGAAACCTGTGCTTCCTCCTATTCTGATGGTCGATGATGAACCCAACATGAGGGAGACTGTCAGTGAGTTGTTGATGGATGATGATTATCTGGTGGACGTTGCTGAATCAGCCGAACAGGCACTGGAAATGCTGTCTGAGCCTGGAGCGGCATATTTCATGATGATTACCGATGGGCGTCTTGGGGGAATGAGTGGTTACGAGTTGCTTAAGCGGGCCAAGGAAGAGTGGCCCAATATGCCGGTAATTCTCATCACAGCATTCGCTACACCCAAGTTGGCAGTGGAGGCGATTCAAAGTGGAGCAGTGGACTATTTGTCAAAACCTTTTGCTCCGGAAGAGCTGCTTCACGCGGTGGCGCGTTGTCGGGAAAATTATGGACTGAAGCAAGAGAATAAAACGCTTCGGGCCCAGGCCTCAACCAGTAGCCCAATCTACCAGCTTCACCAGATTGTGGGTGATTCGCCAAAGATGGAGGACTTGAGAAAGTTTATTGAAACTGTTGCTCCCACCGATTCCACGGTTTTGATTCTCGGAGAGAGTGGAACGGGCAAGGAATTGGTGGCCGGATCGATACACCACCTGAGTTCTCGTCAGGAGAAAAATTATATCCGACTGAACTGTGCGGCCATTCCAGAAAATTTACTTGAGAGTGAATTATTTGGTCATGAGAAAGGGGCCTTTACCGGGGCCTTGCGAACCAAAACTGGCCGGGTTGAAGAAGCTGATGGGGGAACGATATTTCTGGATGAAATAGGGGATATGAGCCGGCCATTACAGGCGAAACTACTGCGTTTCCTTGAGGATGGTTCTTTCACGCGCGTTGGAGGTAATGAGGAAAAACGAGTCAATGTTCGGATCATTGCCGCGACAAACAGGGACATCGTTCAGGCAATCAAGGACAATGATTTTCGAGAGGATCTCTACCACCGTCTAAACGTGATGCAATTTCGCCCCCCTCCGCTGCGCGATCGAGGACAGGATGTCATTACCTTGGCGGAACATTTTTTGGCCAAGAATTGTGAGGATTTGGGACGGGCTTCGCTGAAGCTCTCAAAGGAAGCAGAAAACAAGCTTATGACTCATCAATGGCCGGGCAATGTGCGTGAATTGCGTAATGTTATGGAGCGCGCAGCAATTCTCGAAGGGACTGATGAAGTTCAGCCTGAGAACTTGCCTGATTTTGAACTGGAATCTCGTTTAAGTGGGTCAGATGCTCCTCAATCAGGGGGGGAAATTAATTATGAACTTGGCTTTGCGGAGTCAGTTGCTGTTTTTGAAAGGAAAATGATTCAATCTGCTCTGGAGTCGAATCAATTCAACGTGAATCGCAGTGCTGAAATGCTCAAGATGACACGTCACTCGTTGCGCTACCGAATGCAGCAGTTGGGCTTGGCTAACGCGACCAAGGGTGGTGGCGATAGCGACGATGAGTGAGGTTTCTGCAGCTGAGTCTGGTGAGCAAATCACTCAACGAAGCGCTTCCAATCTCGCTTTGTCTTTCGTTGCGCTTGAGAAGCCACGTCGCAGGGCGATGACGACTCTATATGCATTCTGCCGTGAGGTGGATGATGTGGCTGATGAAGAATCTAGTCCTCTTGAGAGCCGACGTGTTTCTCTTCAGGAATGGCGTGAAGATGTTCAAAAAGCCTGTGAGGGAGGTGTTCCTAGAAAAAGCCTCGTGCTTGAATTGCAACCTGTTATCGAGAGGTACGGGTTACAGTTTGAGCACTTCGATGCGCTGATAAAAGGCCTTGAATCTGATTTGGAGCAGGATCGTATAGAGACTTTTGAAGATCTTGATCTCTACTGTTATCGGGTTGCTTCAGCCGTTGGGTTGCTTAGTGTGGAGGTTTTTGGTTATCGCGATACTGCCTGCCAACAATATATGGTCGAGCTTGGTAAAGCTCTTCAGTACACGAATATTCTGAGGGATATCGGAAATGATGCGGAGCGAGGTCGGATTTATATTCCTCAAGAAGCTATGGAAAGATTCGGGGTCGATCCGCGCTCAATCCTTAGCGGAAAGTACTCAACTGCCTTCTATAATCTCGCAGAAGAAATGTCTGGAATGGCCCGGTGTCATTACAAAAAAACCGCGGCTTTATTGCCTGATGGTGACCGTCGGTCGATGGTCTCCGGAGAATGTATGGCGGCTGTATACTGGCGGATTCTTTGCGCAATCGAAAAGACTAGATTTCGTGCGGTTCTTGATCCGAAGCCACTTAAACTCAGCAAAATCACTAAGCTAAGCATCCTGTTCGGCGTATGGACGCGTTCGTTTCTGGGCTCCTCAAAGCCGAATTACGGACAAGATTGATTTACCGGCCGGTTCTCATTATTCTTTTTTAGTGCAAGTTGCTTTCACAAAAATGAATGGGGCGGGGAACGATTTCTTGTTGATTGATAATCGCGAGGAGCAAATGTCCTTGAGCCGGGAGCAAATTGTGAAGCTCTGTCATCGCCAGCGGGGAGTTGGTGCCGATGGTTTGATTTGTCTGCGAAATGGCAAAAAGGATGCTGATTGGGCATGGGATTTCTATAATGCTGATGGCAGTGATGCGGAGATGTGCGGGAATGGCGCCCGTTGTTTTGCCAGATTTATTCGGAGTAAAACTGATGTCGGCCGGGGTCTGAGTTTTGAAACGGTATGTGGAGTTATTCATGCTGTTGTAGAAGAGGAAGTGGTTACGGTGAATCTTACCGATCCTAAAGAGCTTGCCCTCAATGAAACAATCACTACGAGTATGGGTGACAAGATAGTTCATTCCCTGAATACCGGTGTTCCGCATGCCGTGCTGCTTGTCGACAATGCGGACAAAGAGCTGGTGGCTGGTCTCGGCGCAGAAATCCGCCACCATGATCATTTTTCCCCGGGTGGGACCAATGTCAACTTTGTGCAGGTTTTGGGAGTTGGCCATATTCGTGTAAGGACCTATGAACGTGGAGTGGGTGAGACCCTTGCCTGTGGAACCGGTGTTTCGGCCAGCGGGATGATTTCAGCACATCTTAATAGTTGGCCATCGCCGGTGAGAGTGGATGTTTTGGGAGGGGATCAGTTAGTAGTTGGATTTTCGCTGGAGGATGATGTTTTTTCGTCGGTACAACTTACCGGTCCAGCGGAATTTGTTTTTACCGGGAATGTCGAGATTTGAATCATCTTGGAGTCTGATGGCTAAACTGATAGCTTAACCACACCAATGTTTACTGGACTCTATACAGCTTTAGTTACCCCGTTCAAAAAGGGTCGTCTGGATGAAAGTGCTCTGAAAAGCTTGATTGAAATCCAGTTAAAAGCCGGGGTAGATGGGATCGTGCCGGTGGGGACGACTGGAGAATCGCCTACGGTTGATTTTGAGGAGCATGTCCGCATAATTGAACTGGCGGTGTATTATGCCAAGGGCCAGTGCAAAGTCGTAGCTGGCAGTGGGGCTAACTCGACTGAGGAGGCGGTCTATTTGACCAAGTCAGCGGAATACGCCGGGGCCGATGGTTCGCTTCAAGTGAGCCCTTACTACAATAAGCCCTCACAGGAGGGCCTTTATGCGCATTTTAGCGAGATCGCCAAATCCACTAATCTTCCGATTATTCTCTACAGCATACCCGGCCGTTGCAACGTGGAGATAGGAGTTAATACGGTCAGCCGTTTGGCAACCGATTGTCCCAATATCAGGTGCATTAAAGAAGCTGGTGGTGACGCGGACAGGGTAAGTCAGTTGCGTGCGGTTTTGCCCAAAGCTTTTACCATTCTTAGTGGTGACGATGCGCTAACGCTTCCCTTTATGTCTGTTGGGGCCCAGGGCGTCATTAGTGTGGCCAGCAATCTTTTGCCCAAGGAGCTAACCAAAATGGTTCATAGCTACCTAAAAGGTGACCATAAGGCGGCCCTCAAGCTGCATGAAAAATATTATCCTATTTTCAAGGATTTATTCCTTGAAACCAATCCAGTGCCGGTCAAGGCGGCCTTGGCCATGAAAGGGCTGGTGAAAGAGGAGTACCGTTTGCCCTTGGTGAAGATGCATCCGGACAATCGCCGTCGCCTTCGTGGAACTCTCAAGTCTGCAGGTGTTATCAAGTAAAACCATGGCTAAGGTTATTATTCACGGGTCCAAGGGTCGCATGGGGCAAATGCTTATCGCATGCGGTGAAAAGATGGACGGTATCGAGATTGTAGCCGGGGTGGATGAAGGGGATGATCTGAGTGCTATCGTTGATGGTTGCGATGCTGTTATTGATTTCAGTCTACATAGTGCAACATCCTCTTGTGCTGATCTGTGTGCCAAGCACAAGAAGGCACTCGTCATTGGCACCACTGGTCACACTGATGGGGAAAAGAATGCCGTTCTGGAGCACAAGGAGAACATTCCCATTGTCTGGGCGAGTAATTACTCCACCGGCGTCAACACGCTTTTCTGGCTGACGCGCAAGGCCACCGAGATTCTCGGGGACGACTTTGATCTGGAGGTGGTGGAAATGCATCACCGGCACAAGGTTGATGCCCCCAGTGGCACGGCTGCAACCCTTGGGGAAATTCTGCTTGAGGTTCGTAACCAGCAAAGGGATGTATTGCGCCATGGTCGCGAAGGGATCCTTGGAGCCCGCACCGATGAGGAAATCGGAATGCACAGCCTTCGTGGAGGGGATGTTGTTGGAGATCACACCGTGATTTATGCCGGTGCCGGTGAGCGCCTTGAGCTCACCCACAAGGCTGCTAGTCGCGAAACCTTTGCCAACGGAGCCCTCCGTGCTGCCCAATGGGCCAATGGTAAAGAGCCAGGGCTTTATAGTATGCAAGACGTGTTGGGTCTTGAGTAATTCCACTTACATCGCGCTGGGCTCCAATCTCGGTGATTCGGTCTCCACCCTAGAGCGTGCTTTTGTGGAACTGCAGAAACTTTCGGTTAGGCCTATCCAACAATCCTCCTTATGGCGAAGTACACCTGTTGATTGTCCGCCGGGGTCTCCAGATTTTATTAATGCAGTTGTCGAATTGAATCCCCTGGAAGGGGAAACGCCTGAATCACTGCTCGCCAAATTACAGGCATTGGAAGTGAAGTTTGGACGAAACCCCAAGGAAGTGCTCAACGAGCCGCGCCCGCTAGACTTGGATATTATTGCCTTTGGTGGGGAAATTCGTGAAACCATACAACTTACCCTCCCGCATCCGCGCTGGCATCAGCGGCGCTTCGTGCTTGAGCCACTAAGCGAAATCGCGCCGAAAGCCATTCTGCCCGGGCAATCCGAGCCGATCATCCAGCTTCTTTCTGAACTGGATACAACGGAAGTGCTTGTCCGCCTTTAGGCTTTCCACGGCATGAACAGGTCTTAAACTCTGCGCATGTCAGAGGACAATACGCCTCCATCTCGACGCTGGTATCAGGCCCTTGGCCCGGGCCTAATCACTGCCTGCGTTGTCATTGGTCCGGGAAGCATTCTTACCAGTTCAAAAGTCGGGGCCAGTCAGGGTTACGGCATGAGTTGGGTGGTTATTGCCTCGGTGGTTTTCATGATGACTTTCACGATGATGGCTTCGCGTCTCGGCGTGGTGGCCAAGGAATCTCCGGGAAAAATACTCACTGATAGCGCTGGGCGTTGGCTTGCCGTGCTTATTGGGTTGTCGGTTTTTTTTATCGCTTCAGCATTTCAGTTTGGAAACAACCTAGGCGTGCACACAGCCTTCAACGCCTACATCGAATTTGATTACATCGTCATCATCTTCAATGCGGCTGCGATTGCCTTTTTGTTCCTGTTCAAGGATCTCTACAAGGCACTGGAAAAATTAATGATGGGATTCGTGGGGCTGATGTTGCTGGCATTTGCGGCCAATTTGATTTTTGCGCAGCCAAACCTCACCGAGTGGGCGAAAGGATTTGTCCCGGGAGGCCAGACCAAAGTGGATATCACCGTGCTTGGACTGGTGGGAACCACGTTTGTGATTGCTGCTGCGTATTTTCAAATTTATCTCGTTCGCCAAAAGGGCATCGAAAGTGAGGATTTGCCATCCAGTTTAGTAGACTCCCGTGTGGGGGCATGCCTGATGGCATTGATTACCCTGATGATCATGGGCACGGCTGCGTCAGTGCTCCGTGGGCAGGAACTCGCTGATGCGGGCGAGGTGGCAACGCAACTGGAGCCTTTGTTTGGCAGTTGGGGTAAGGGGCTTTTTTGTCTGGGACTATTCTCTGCTGCATATTCATCGTTTTTAATTAACTCCATGATCGGAGGTTTCGTGCTGTCTGATGGTCTTGGTTTGGGAAGTGATCCGGATGATAAATGGACACGCTATATGACAACGGTGGTTTTACTCACCGGTATGGGCGTGGCATTGTATGTTATCAATACAGGAGCCAAGCCCGTGGCAGCCATCGTAATGGCACAGGCCGTTACAGTTATTGCTGGGCCCCTCATGGCCGGAGTGTTGTTGTGGTTATGTAATCGTAAGGATCTCATGGGGGAGGACCGAAACAGTCCGCTGATGAATGCACTGGGCGGGGTGGGATTTGTCCTTCTTCTATCCATGGCATGGTATACTGCGAGTGCCAAGGTATGGCCAAAGGTCAGTGGATGGCTGAGTGGAGATGCTTAAATCTGCAGTTTCCGCTTGTCCCAAGAAGTCTTTGAGCAAAAGCTAGTGACGTGTCATCCGTGAAAATCACCGCTGAATCCATCCAGCAGATGAAGGGCTGCAAACCGATCGCCGCCCTGACGGCTTATGATTACCCCATGGCGCGTATGCTTGATGAATGCGGAGTGCCGCTGCTGCTAGTCGGTGATTCACTGGGTATGGTCGTTCTCGGGCTTCCTGATACTACCGGTGTTAAGATGGCTGACATGGAGCACCACACCCGTGCGGCTGCCCGTGCCCAGCCCAATGCGCTGCTTGCAGCGGATTTGCCCAAGGGTAGTTACGGGAATGTGGAGACCGCCGTGGCTAATGCCAGGCGGCTTGTCGATGCCGGTGCAGAAGCCGTTAAGGCTGAGGGAGGGCTCAGTATTCGTCCGCAGATCGAGGCTATCGTTGCTGAGGGAATCCCGTTTCTTGGCCATATAGGTATGTTGCCACAAAACGTCCATGTAGAGGGCGGCTATCGAGTCAAAGGCAAGACCGATGATGAGCTTGAGGGCATCATCCGCGATGCCGAGGCCTTGGTTGAGGCCGGTGCATTCTCGGTGGTTCTGGAATTGGTTGCGCCTGCAGTTGCGGCCCGAATCACGCGCGAGATTCCGATCCCCACCATCGGCATTGGTTCTGGCACGGATTGTGATGGCCAGATTTTGGTGACCACCGATCTCTGGGCTACTTCGCCCGATTACATACCCCGCCATGTGCAGCCCAATATGCAGGTGCCCATTGAGATGAGGCAGGCTGTGGGTGATTGGATGAAATCCTTTAAGACCATCGAAACCCAGGAGCTAAAGAGAGATTGAATCACCAGCCTCGTTATGGCTCTTTAAGCACATGACTAAACTCACCCACATCGATGCCAATGGCGAAGCGCGTATGGTGGATGTCTCCGGTAAACCTGTACAGCAACGCACTGCCGTGGCGCGTGGCGAAATCCGTATGGCGAAGGAAACGCTAAGGCTTATTCAGAGTCATGAAATTGCCAAAGGGAACGTTTTGGCTACGGCAAAAATTGCCGGCATTCAGGCAGCTAAGAACACGGCTAATTTGATTCCCATGTGTCACACTCTTCCCATTAATCATTGTGAGATAGAATTCGAGTTCCCCGAGGCAGGAGATACAATTTCCATTACATCCACCGTGAAGGTCAACGCCCAGACGGGAGTGGAGATGGAGGCATTAACGGCGGCAAATTTGGCGGCTTTGACGATCTATGATATGTGCAAGGCGGTAGACAAAAATATGTCTATTACAAATCTGAAATTGGTGTCTAAAACAAAATCATGAAAATACAGGTTGGGATCATAACAGTATCTGATCGTGCAGCGGCAGGTCAGTACGAGGACTTTGGCGGGCCATTGGTGG
>JASLKQ010000029.1 GCA_030747505.1 Verrucomicrobiota bacterium
CCTGCTTGGGTTGATCTCCTCCCTGCTTGGGTTGATCTCCTCCCTGCTTGGGTTGATCTCCTTTAGAATTCGCACGAGCTAAGCGCTCGTTATGCCGATCGGCTCTTTCAATATCCATCTTGGGTTTCTGAAAAGGCGCCTCTGGCTTTGCAAATGGATTGTCTTTGGACTTCGACCTTTTAGCAAACAGCCACTCGGTCAACTGAAGTTGTGCGTCAATATCTCCCTTCTTGGCGGCTTCCCGACACATTTCCAGTGCATTTTCAACTTTACCAATATAGTAAAGTCTTTTGGCATTCTCCAACGCATTGAACTCCGCTGCTCCTAAATCAGCCGGAAGCCAAGAGAACATCAATACCAGTATAAACTTTGAATTACTCATTTCATCGCCTCGAATCTCTCTTCAACCTATCACAGTTTACTCAAAATTGCCCTTGCTTTTTCCTCCGCTGCCTTGAGTTCAGCAGCACTCAATTCCTTTTTAATTCTGTTGAGATGAATATTCGCCTTCACAGCATTAGATTTTTGCCCCGGAGTTTTTCTGGCATGCTCTCGCGCAACATAAGCCCACATATACGCCTCAACCGGGTCCGTTTTGCCCCTCCCTATTCCACTCCCCCCCTTCTTAGGATCATTGCCCGCCTGTTGCTGCTGGCCCGATTCCCCTTTCTGCGCCATCTGTTGGGCCTTTTGCGCAGCAGCCTTTGCAGCAGCCTGGGCTTTCTCTGCCGCCGCTTTTTGACCCGGATCCTTCGCCGCTTGAGCTCTCTCTCCGGCCTTCTGCGCCGCCTGATCCAACGACTTGGCCGCCTGATTCAACGCATTGCTCATCGCCTGCATCTTCTCTTCGGGACTCTTTGAGGGATCCTTCATCGCCTGCTCCCCTTTCTCCGCCGCTGCCTGCAGTGATTCCTTGGCTTGCTTTAAATCCTCTTTCGCCTCCGCCTTGGCTTGCTCAGCATCCTTCTGGATTTTCGGAACCTCCTTTTCAGCCATCGCTCGCGCCTGTTCCACCGCCGCTTTCACATCCTGCTCATTGGCCCCCTTCTTAGGATCATTGCCCGCCTGTTGCTGCTGGCCCGATTCCCCTTTCTGCGCCATCTGTTGGGCCTTTTGCGCAGCAGCCTCCATTTCTTTTTTGGCGTCCTCCAGGGTAGATTCAGCAATGTTACGCAACTCGTCCTGCATGATGGGATTGTCTTTTAGTTTCTCCTCAAGAGCCCGCAACTGCTCAGCCGGAGACATGTTGGCGAACTCAAGCACCTGCTTAAGGTCACCATAGTCCTTGTCATGCTTTTCCTTGAGGCCAAGCTCCTTCTCCCTTGCAGCCAACCAGGCTCGAGTCTCATCAGTCGCCTCCCGGTAGTGTTCGGCAAGTTTATCAAGAGTTTGTTGAAGCTTTTCCTGATTACGAGTCGCCGTATTAAACGAATCAACCTGATCCTTCGCAGCCTCGTTGACAGTAGATTCTTCCAGCGCATTCTTGGCATCGAGGGGAGGCTTTTCCAGCGTCGCCCGCGCAATGTCCGCTTCCCGGGCGCGTCTGAGCCCCTCCATATCACCCTTGTTAATACTGGAATCGGTTTCCTCTCTGGCTCTACTCGAAAGCATATCACGTACCCGCTCAATCTTTTGATTAAGCTTTTCCTGTCGGTCCATCAGATTCTTAGCTTCTTTGGTATCCGACTTGCCGTTTTTATCAACTGATTCTGCCAACTTGCCAGTTTCCTCTTTCAAACGTTCAGCAGCAACAGACAGGCTCCCTAAACTTTCGGAGAGCTCCGGGGCAGCAATCATCAAATCGTTGCGTGCTTTAGCCAGATCCATTCGCATCTGTGCTCGAGCTTCCTCAAGCCCCTTCTTGATATGGTACAAGTCCTTATAGACCTTCTTCAAAGAACGTGGCTCTTGCCCTCGAGTAGAAATCGTGAAAAGAAGCAACACGACTATGAGCGGAATCTGTATATTGCCTCGGGTCGGTACTGTCATCTAATTCTTTTGGTTGGGTTTAGGGAAAACTCCCGACCGTTTCAATCGCTCGGCCATCTCTTTGTGAACAGTTCTAGCTGCCGCACCTTCCTCAATAAGATCGTCCAACTTTCCCTCTCCCGCAAGGCCTATCCCCTTAAGTTTTTTCTTCGAAAACGAGTGCCGTTGCCGTATCCACCGCCAATCTTGAGGCCGAAGGGAATTGACATCAGTAGCCTTGTCCTTCCAGCGCTCCCTTTCAGCAAGGCCTTTCACTGCTTCAGTCAGCAGGGAAAGTTCATGTGCCGCTTCGTAGGCAAGCATGGCATTGGCAATGAGCTTCAATCGACCTTTCACTTTCTCTGAATCCTCTTCCACCTGAACCCACTCACTTACTACACCCAAAGATTCAGCCGCCCGAATAAGATTACTCGGATAAAGCGGATCCCCGGAAGCATTTTCTAAGCGTGCATATCCACGCAAAATATCCTGGGTAACATTCAATCCAAAAAGCAACTCAGCCCCCTCTTTCTTTTTCCTCTCAACAGGATCAATGAGCACTCCAATCACCTTGCTGGAACCCTCATCTTCTTTTATAAGTTCTCTCTGTTTGACAAAAAACCCTTCAGTGACATCTTCAGCCAACTCTCTTAAAGAACTCCTTGACCGAGATATAGCTTCAGCCCACTCCCGGCCCTTCTTAAGAAATGTTTCATCGGGCTGATCTATTGAAGCATGCACATCCATGATTTTTTTGTGGGCCTTCTTAAGGCTGTCGTGTTCTCTTTTAAATTTCTCTTTTAACCCTGGCTGCCCCGAAAAATCCTCAGCCAAACCCTCTAATATTTTTATTGCAGCGACCAACTCTTTTCCTACCCCTTTCTGGCTCCGCATGAGCCGATCCCAGACAACATCAACCTTGGTATTCTTTTCCGATTCAGCATCACGATGCATTCTACTTGCAGCACGCTCA
Organism: Verrucomicrobiota bacterium; assembly: GCA_030747505.1. GTDB lineage: Bacteria > Verrucomicrobiota > Verrucomicrobiia > Limisphaerales > UBA1100 > UBA1100. The sequence continues at coordinate 2,942 of JASLKQ010000029.1, forward strand.
ATGTGATCCAAATAATCCATAACCAGAGCCGCTTCATCAGCAGCGAGATACGTTCTCATAACAGTATCCACCAGCCGGTTGGTTAAACCAATCTGCTTGCGGAGCTTGTCCAAAGACACGGAACTTTCCCTATAGCGGACTGTTGTATCGACGGGCTCAGAGTTCAATACTTCTAATTGTCTTCTCGACCGGCGCAGCCAATCTTTTTCCAAACGCAAACTCAAACGACCTACAGATCTGTAAGTCTCTGCCTCACGTCCAGAGTGAGCATTGGATGCAGAGGAAACGATTTCTTCCACAGCTTGATTCCAAGCTCCTTGGGCAACGCGGATATTGTCTATGGCATCGGTAGCCATGCTGATATTCTTGGGTTCTTTGAGATCCTTTAAATCTTCAGGCAATGCGTTCAGGAATTTTTCGGTTGTTTTCACCGCCTGCTCAATGGAGTCAATAAGGTTCCTCATTTGACCAATCTTCTCGGTTCTATTATCTCTGAGGAGCTTGGAATCCACCTTTATCCGCACCGGCAGAGACTTCGTACGACGTAAACCTCCGAGGTCAGTCACCACCAACCTAGTATCCACCTCATCATTCGTTTTGAGCTCATCAAGACCCAGTAAATCCCATTCGAATTTAACCACTTTGTTGGTAGGAAACGATCCGGAGAGGTAATTGGTGGGAATCGTTTTCCATTCGGCCTGATTAATTCTGTATTCCTGTTCCAATTTTTCGACTCCTATATCGTCAGCGACTTCTCCTGCAATCTGAATAATGATCTCCGGTCGTACGGTCACCTCAGAATCTGGCCGGATGATTTTAACCTTAGGCTTGGCGTCGGATTGAGCTCTGATAAAATATTCCACTGGCGCATTGTTTTCCAAACCTTCAGTTGAGTTGAGATCCACCTTGTAAGAATCATTCCCTTCCTTCATGAATTCATTCTCAAGGCTCAGTTCCCATTTTTTTGCGGTGATCGGTATAAAATCTCGAATACTGGTAACCGATCCAACGTTCAAACGCATTTTAGCTGTATTAACAGGCTGGTTGAGGTGTAGCACCAATTTCACCTTAGAGCCAACAAGGGCATCCAAATTCCCGTTATCATCATTTTTGACGACCGGTTTACGACGGGTATAGGTGGGATAATCGTATAATTTTTCGTAACGAATGACCTGTGGCCGTTGCTTGCTTCTGACTGTATAACGGCGGCTCACCGCATCGCCGGCATGGATCCGATAAACCATGTCCTGCGACTTCACTGCAACAGAGGTGGTGTATCTATCTTCTGCCTTCTGGCTTGGCGCGGGTTTAAATGCTGCTTTTTGTTTCTGACCTTCACCCCACTCGACAACAAGAAAAGGCATCTCCTTTAGCTTGGGCCCTCGCACCTGAATCATTATTTCCTCATCAGAATTTTCCGCCCAAATTACATTACCTCCTTCTGGAGTTAGCACCAGAATCTTGTTGCGTGAAACGCGATCAATGTTTGCCATCGGAACCAGTGCTCTAACGAGCAATGTACGCCCTGATGAGAAAGCTGTCATTATTCCAGCAATCAGAACCACTGCAGCCGCAGCGATTAGCCAAACTTGAACCAGCTTGGCCGGGAGCAATCTGCCCATTTCCAGTCCATGCAAATCCTCGATTACCCTGCTTTGAGCCTGTTCACGGAAGAGATCGGAATCATAACCATTGGATTCTTCGGCCAGCTCTACTGCTGAAAGTAATTTTGATTTTAAAATCGGCTCCTCACGCTCCATCATTGCCGCAAGTTCACGATTATTCAATACCCTGAGGAGTGGCCGGATACACGCAAGCCACGTGATTACCATGGCTGTCAAATACATACCGCTACTGAGCACATATCGCGCACGATCCTCCATCACGATCAGGTAGTCGGCCAACGACAGGATGAGTAACCCACCTAAAAGTGCCAACACCCCACAACAAAGGCCGCGCAGGAAAACCAATCCACGAAAACGACTGCGAAACGCAAGTAACTTAGCACGTATATATGGATCGAGTCCTGAAGTCATAAATAAGTGACGCCTCTGAAGGAAACCTACACCCTTTCGATCTTTTTGGGAAGGAATGTCACATCTTGTTCATTAGCCGGAACCCTCTTCGACTTAGCATGTAAAAACTACACCAGCCCTTTGACCCGTCGCAAAACCCACTCTGTAGTAAGTAACACCATAATCGGAACAAACCACCAGTAACTCTGCCATAAATGGATTTCCCTAACAACCTCCCGCCGGTCACTAGCCGGCCCCAATTTATCAACCAGACGATGCATCTCCTCCTCACGATAATATTGCCCGCCTGAATCCTTGGCTATCTGACGCAACAAAAGTTCATCACAGCTTAGTCGTCCCAATTCCCCAAATGGGTTTGAAGACACAGTGAAAGCGGTGCTGGCTTTAATTGCTTGTTCTGGTACTCCGGGAATCTTCACACGAACCTCATAATTCCCCGGTTCCAAAGGGGCAGTCACTCCACGAAATGTCAATGATTCTGGATCATTCTCCAATGGCACCGTACCGAATATACGGCCCTCACGGATGATGACTGCTTCAGGTTTTAAATCCTTTTGTTGAGACAGTTGAGGGTTAGTAACTCGAAGGCGAATCCTTGCCGTTTCCTCCACTTCATATGTTGGAGGGCCTGAATCCAAGGCAATATAAGCATCCTGAACAGCAAAAGGAGGCTCCATAATCCATTTACACACCTGATTCCAATACTGCTGATGATACAAATCACCCACATCGAATCTCCAACGCCACGATTCGTCAAAAGCCGAATAGAGTACGCGCCCTGCGCCAAAACGGCGAAAGACCAAGCCAGGAGTAACAGTTTTTCCATTAACCACTTCCAGCAGAGTTTCAGCCCCCGGTAAAGCCTCCGATCGCGCCACCCATCGTGGTCCGGGAAGTCCATTCCATATATTAAGATTAGCAGCCCTGTCTGAAGCAAGCATGAGTGGTCCCTGTGCCCCCCCTGCGCCCCGAAAACGCAGTTGTGTACCCATACCACGTACTTCAGCCTGTCCTCCAACACCCAGTTTCACCGGCAGCAGGTCGTATACCGGAGTTCCCATAAATCCAGAATGCCGTTTCACGCGACCATCAATAAAAATGACCCCGCCACCATTAATCTGGACGAACTGCTTTAGCCATATCAGTTCATTGGGGCCGAATACATCCTTGGAGACATCACCAATAATGATGAGCTGATATTGAAAGAGTAAATCACGCGTATTAGGGAACTCACCGGCAAGATTACCGCGCTTGCCTAAAAACGATCTTTGACCGGACCATCGACCAAGTATGGTATTTACTTCCCATCGGTCATCACGTTCTAGGAGGTTTCTCAGATACCGAAATTCCCAACGGGGCCGACTATCGATAAGCATGATTCGCGGTTTTTGCGTAACCACATTGACACGCAGGGTTCCCACATTGTTATCATCCTTGGATTCCCCGGGAATGGGAGGAAGTACTACTCTAAAGTTGATCGGCAGGTTAGCATAACGAATATCACGTCTCTGATTTGCCTGTGCAAACTTCACTATTTCTTCCATCGGAAAAACAAAGGGAAGCTTTCGTCTAGTCCCCGCAGTAACAAACTGCTTCTCCCACACCATTCTTCCTTCATGCTCAATGCGAACGGCAAACGGCTTCCCCGGATCCATTCCATCATGAAGGATTATATTGCCCGAAAGCATTGCATCCGGATACACCGAACTAGGCGTCTCGACCTTAAGCACCGCCAGATCACGCGTTGCTTCGATTGCCCCAATCCCAACCACATGCACGGCAATCCCTCGATCCTTGAGCTGCCCAGCCATTGCCAGAGGCGACGCACTCTCTACGTTGTGTTGACCATCGGAGAAGAGTATGACGAAAAGTTTTTCCTGAGGATCTTCAGAAACTGCGCCTTCCACGATTCCGGTACTCAAATCAGTAACCATGTTCGTTGCCGCAACCGGCAATGTCTGCGGAGGGGCATTGTTTCCCTCAGGATCATCGGATTGCTCGGTGTCTTTGCCTTCCACATTCCCAATGGCCCCTGGGTGCCACAGCATCTGGAATCGCCGCGCAGTCAAGGCAAGTAACTCAACTTTGTGCTGAGCAGCCAATTGGCTGACCAGCCCGTCCGCACCTCCCAAAAGCTGGCTCTCCAGACGTTGCCAACGTGGAGTACGATTAAAGCGTTCGACAGCCGCATGAGCATCCTCGTCCATGGACTCCAGTGCAGACGGGCCTTTCGGAATCAATCCCCTGATTTTTTTCTCCCAGAGATCCACTTCCGGCTGTAGTGCAAGTAAAATGGACTTTTCATCTTCACCTGCCTGATCTGGATTCACTTTCTGGAAGGGAATGAGCACTCCCTTTTTGAAGTCATCGAGTTGCCCTTTTGTCCAACCCTCCAATTTCATGGTTTCAAGAAATTTTGCTGTTTGTTGAGCAAGAGCCTCCCCTTCTATTACATGCTTAGGAAGATTGTTCGGAGTATCAGCCGCCATAGTAATCAGCAAGCGTCGCAGTTGATCGAGCTGATTCAACGCATCCTCCACATGAAAATCATCCGCTGCTCCCTCCACCCATCCAAGTCGACGTAAGATTCGGAGTTTGCGCGTTGTTTCCATTTGTTCATCAGTTGCCTTCATGCTGGCTGAAGCATCCACATACATGAGCACCCGAGCGGTTGCGCCAATGGAAGTCCGGTGTTGGATTCCCGGTCCAGAAAGCATCATTACTGCGAGCAAAACCGCACCTCCCCGAAGCAAGGGTAACAGCCAAAACCCCTTAACTGCCCGCCCTTGAAGATCACTACGGTATATCCAAGTGGAGAACCCAACAGCCCCCGCGGCAAACAACAAAACAACCCACCATGTTATATCCCCGGAAAAATGAAAGCGCGAGCCACTTTCCGTTTGCGCAGCTAACATGAGTTTCCAATTAAGCATGTTCTCAATCACTTTACCTCGAAACGCGCTGCCGTGCCATGCGTCGCTCAAACCAAAGTTCAAACAACAGCAAAAACAAGACGAACGCCAAAAGAGGTTTCCATATTTCCTGACCAAACCGACGGGAATGATCGAGCTTACGATACTCCTCCATGCTGGTCACCAGATCCGCCCCCATGGAATCCGCCATCTCACGCCGCTCCTCAGGGCCAAGCTGTCTGAGATCACTTTCACTACGCAGTGTATTCACAACAAAATGAACCAGATTCCCTTCAGGACCCTTCATTTCGTACAATCCTGGACGAGCAGTATCATCGAAAGTAGCCACCCCGCGGCCGCCACGCGATTCAATCCTAACGGTGTGCTTTTTTCCCTCGGTATCCAATACAGCTACCTCACGACCAGCAAATGATACCGGAAAATGTGCTGATGCTTTTTCTCCAACAGCCAGATTACGCGGCGGCATTACTGATGAAGCAAGGTAGGTACACAACCTCTGGGTAAAAGGCACAAAAAACGGGCGCAAAGGCAAGGTGCTCCATGCGTCATCACAAGCCGTCGCACAAAATATAACGCGCCCATTACCATACTTTTTTTCAAGAATAAAAGCATCACCCATCTCTAATCGAGCCAAAGGGCGGACCAATTCATCGTCCGGGTTTTCAAGTGTGCGATGCCATTGACGTATCTCCGCTGAAGCCAAATCTCCATTGCGTGGATTACTGAAAATCTCTAACGCCAGATTATCAAAGCGCTGAACCATAATTCTCGTAAATGGTTCGTTATTTTTTTGTTTATTCGCTAAAGGCCCCAACCGAGCTGGCAGGAGTCCATAAGGCAAAAGTTGATCATTGTACCATTGCTGATCGACCTGATCACCTCCAAAGACAAGAAGCCCTCCTCCATCCTTAACAAAGGTCTGCAACTCATTTAATTGGCCTAATCTCAACTTGGATACATTGGCTAAAATCACGACGCGTGTTTGCCCAATTGCAGCAGCACTAAAGTCGACTGCATTAATCACCCGTGTCTCCAATAAATCAGTCAGGTCTTTCTCTCTCCCTTCGCGGTAGGGCTGTAGAGCGATCTGCAAGAAATCGGTCTCTCCTTTCAGAGGCTCAGCATTCGGAGCCCCATCAACCACCAGCACTGGCACTTTATCCCAAACAGGAATACTCGCTCGGAAAACATTATCCGCCTTGAGACTATCTGCATCGGTGAGAACCTCGATCACATGAGAACCGGGCTTGTCAAACTGATGTCGGAAACGCACCTGCCGCCGTTCCCCTGCCCCTAACGGAATCATTTGTTCATCCACTGGCTTGCCATCAGCATGAAAGAGCACGCGCAGTGCATCATGATTGCGCTCTCCATAGTTGCGCAAGGACGCCTGAACCTTAAGTGTTTGATTCACTCCCAGCAGTAGATGTGAAAAAGAAAGCGTTTCCACACAAACATTCTCCTTCCCTTCTACCCCCACATGAAAAAGCGTAATCTGGGGAGCAATTTTTTGGCCATGAAGCTGCTTGCATACACGCGTCCGGAGAGCCGCCTCGCCTTCTTCTGCGGGCCAACTGATATGTTGTAAATCAGTAACCAATACCATCTCACGATGTGGGTTATCCATAACAAGCAAATGCTCTGCCCCCTTCTCCAACGAGGCACTCACCTGTGCCTGACCAAACCCAGCCGGCATCCCGGAAATCTCCTTTGCCACTGCTTTGGTGTTAAAAACCGGTGTATCGTACAAGGGAGAATCAGGGGCACTCATCAAGATTACGTTCACATCTGAACCACGCTGCAGGTCCTTTATTATTTCAGATGTAGCATCACGGGCATTTTCAAAATTAGTTCCGCCAGCTCCCTTAAAATCCAACGAATAGCTGTTATCCAACAACACCAATAGAGAAGTTTTCCCGTTTGCCCACAAAACAGCCGACCCCTTCAAAACAGGCCGAGCCATACATAGGGCAAGGATAATTGGGATAGCGCAACGCAATAACATCAGCACCCAGTTATCAAATCTCAACCGGCGCTGTTGCGACTTGAGTGTCAGCTCAATCAGGTGCATAGCACCCCATTTCACCTCGCGTGGCTGGCTTCTACTAATCAGGTGCACCAAAATCGGAACAGCAGCAGCAGCAGCCCCTCCGAGCAAAGCCAGATTCATAAAACTCATACCACCCCCTGACGTTGCCGAAGAAACCGGGCCAAGCTATCGGTCAATGACTCATGGGTGTACATCGGAACCAAATCAATCCGGTTTCGCTGGCATCCATCCTTCAAGGCTTTGGTGAAATTAGCGAAGTTATCCAAATACGCCGCACGAAAGCTGGCTGGGTCCACCATTCGAAACTCCTCTTTTTGTTCCAAATTTTCAAACCGAGCCCACGAGTCAAAAGGAAACTCTACTTCATCGCGATCCATAACATGAAAAACCACTACTTCATGCGAGGCATGACGAAAATGGGCCAATGAAGTCAACAACTCCTTAACATCGGTAAAACAATCAGACAAAATAAAGACCATCCCTCGTTTATGGATCTGCGGCACAATATCGTGAAACACTTGAGAAATATCGGTTTCCCCACCCGGCTTCGTGTTGATCATCTCTTCATACAATATTCGTAGATGCCGAGTACTTGAACGCGGAGGGATATGGGTGCGTATCTTAGTATCGAAAGTCATCAGGCCGATACTATCGCTTTGCTTCATGATGATATGAGCAAGACAAGCAGCAAGCTTGATGGCATGTTGCAACTTGGTAACTCCGCTTTCCCCCGCGTAAGCCATACTTCCACTGGCATCCAGAAGCAACATGGCCCGCAGGTTTGTTTCCTCTTCATACTCGCGAACGTAGTAGCGATCGGTTTTGGCAAACACCTTCCAATCTACCCGCCGAATCTCGTCTCCCTGCACATACTCACGATGTTGAGCAAACTCGACGCTAAAGCCCTTGTGAGGGGACCGGTGCTGACCGGTAATCGCTCCCTCCACAGTTTGCTTAGCCATCAACTGAAGGTTAACGATGCTTTGCAACTCCTCTGGTTGCAATATTTCGGTAAGTGGAGCCATACTAGGCACTCAAGTTTGTTTAACCTGTAGTCAATCTAACTACAGAGCCGCACTAGTCGGTTGCTGCGGCACTGCTTGAAGAACCTTGTCGATGATATGATCGACCGTGATCCCTTCTGCTTCAGCATTAAAAGTGGGAACAATACGGTGCCGCAATACCGGATGTGCGAGTGCGGCGATATCTTCAGGCACCACATTGGGGCGCCCCTGAAGAATAGCCCTTACTTTCCCTCCCATAATCAGTTGCTGACAAGCACGAGGCCCCGGCCCCCAGCTGATCAATTCCTGGGCGAAAGGCAATGCATCGGCATCATCCGGACGACAACGACGCACCAAATCCAGCACGTAGTTATTTACATGATCAGGAACAGGCACCTTACGAACAATCTGCTGGCACTGGATAATCTCCTCACCACTGATAACCGGTTTGATCGGGTCGTTATGGGTCCCGGTCGTGCGGCGGATAATTTCTGCTTCCTCATCCTTGTTGGGGTACTTCACCCTAATGTGGAACATGAAGCGGTCCTTTTGCGCTTCAGGTAACGGATACGTTCCTTCCTGCTCCACTGGATTTTGGGTAGCCAAAACAAAGAAAGGCTGTTCCAACCCATAGGTTTGACCGCCGACCGTCACCGAGTGCTCCTGCATTGCTTCAAGCAAGGCAGCCTGGGTCTTTGGAGGAGAGCGGTTAATTTCATCGGCCAATACCAACTGGGCGAAAATCGGACCACGCAGGAACACCAGTTGCCGCCGCCCTTCAGCATCCTGCTGAATAACGTCGGTACCAGTGATGTCTGCCGGCATCAAGTCGGGCGTAAACTGCACCCGGCGAAAAGAGAGGCTCATGGCCTCCGATAAACTTTTGATTGTATAGGTCTTGGCCAAGCCCGGCACCCCTTCCAGCAAACAATGACTGCGGGCAAAGACGGCAATAAAGAGCTGCTCTATCACCTCTTTCTGTCCAACAATGGCCTTACCTACCTCGGTAGCCATTTGGCCATACATCCTAGCGATCTTGCGGGCCAGCTCAGCATCACTTCCACTAGAATAATTGGTTGAAACTGGGGCTGATGACTCCGTGGATTGCGGACTAAATTCCGGGACCACGAGCAGTGTGCCGCAATTAGGATCCGGACACTTGATCTGGGAACCCGAAGCCACATCATCCACCGAAAGTTCGGTCGAACAAGCAGGGCACTTAATTACCATCTCCATGACGCTGGGACAATCTGCCTGCTTTTCACCGGAAACGCAACCGATGAGTGTGCAATTCGCACCCTTTAAGCTATTTCAATGGCACCAGAGTAAAGGGGTCGCGCAAGGGAACGTCCTTTAAACCTCCGGTGGTGAGGCTATCGATGCTCACCGAATGGTCCGGGTGGCCTTTGAGGATATCTTGCTTCCTGCCCACGATGAGAACCACCACTTTTTCTGCAGTAAGATACTTGCTGGCCACCCGTTGCACATCAGACTTGGTCACTGCTGCAATCTTGGCACGAAATTTATTGAAGTAATCCGGATCTTCCTTAAGGCGACCGGTAAACTCCTCGCTGGCGAATGTACCAGCCACAGCCCCTTTGGTTTCAAAAGCCTGAGGGAAGGTTTGAATATAACTGGCCTTGGCGGTTTCAATCTCCTTATCAGTCACCTCTTCCTGGGTAATCTTGCGCATCTCCTCTAAAACAATCTGGGCAGCATACAATACTGTGCGGGATTTACTCTGGTAGCCGGCCACAAAAGTACGGGGGAAATATATCCCTCCCGGGCAATAAGAGTATGCACTATAAGCAAGCCCTTCATCAGAACGCACACGATTGGTAATGCGGCTGGTAAAACCACCTCCCCCAAGGATATCGTTCATGATTTGCACTGCGTAGTAATCAGGATTATCACGCATGATGCCCGGCAACATAACATCCACCCGACCTTGATTTACTTCCTTATCAACCAGATATACTCCAGGCTTGGCAAATTTCTTGTTGGTCGGGACCGGCAGAGCAGCCTTTCCTTTAAATGGCCATTTGGTAAAAAGTTTCTCCAGCTTGGCCACCATCTCTTTACGATCAAAATCACCACTCACTGCCACAACAAAGTTGGATGGATGGAACCAGTCCCGATGAAAGGATTTTAAATCTGATATGCTGATTGCCTCAATGGAAGCCTTGGTTGTGGATTGACTCCGAAAAAAATGGTCCCCATAGGCCAACCGAACCAATTCACGGCGCTCAATGTTGCGTGAATCATCGTTACGTTGTTTCATCGCCTGCAATTGCTGTGTTTTATACAATTCAATCCGGTTCTTCTGAAAACGGGGAGCCGTGAGCACTTCACGCAACATCGCCAAGCCTTCATCCAAATCCTTGGAAAGCAGATTGATCCCCACACTCCCCGAGGTGTCACCCACACTGGATGACAAACGAGCAGCCAGAAATGCCAGTCTTTCCTCGAGGTCTTCTGCACTATGACTCTTGGTTCCCCCCTTACTCAAGAGATACCCCGTCATGGAGGCCAAGCCCTCTTTACCCTTGGGTTCATTATATTTACCGGTACGAACGCGTATCGAAATGCTAATCAAAGGAAGCTCCCGGTTGGGGACCACAAAAGCCACTGGCCCACTTTTCAATTCAACCCGATAATCAGAGCCTTTTGGTGGCTCATAATTTAGCTCAGGGAAATCAAGTTTCTCTGGGCGATCAGGAATTCCATCCGCAAAGGCCGGTGCACTCACCGCAATAATCAAAAATATGGTAAAAATTTGTTTCATCTTTTTCCTCCAACTATTCTTTCTCCAACTGGGCAATTCGCTTGCGTAGTACATTTCGAATCACCTTCATCACTGGCGGAGCCTTTGCCCCGGCCTTCTCCATTTGTGATTCAAGACCGGCGAGTTGTTTTTTGAGCTGCACCAAGTCCTTGTTGGCATTGATTGATCCACTCATCTTACGCGCCATTGCCTTGGCTTGTGCGTCAAGCCCAGCCAACATAGGGTCCTCATCACCGCCACCAGTGCCAGGCTTGCGGGTGTAAACCGCCACCGCTCGATTTTCCTTGGTGAAATATTTTTTTGCGACACGTTGCAGATCTCCAGCGCTGACCGCCTGTATCTTTGGACCTGCCTCATTAATTTCACGCCAATTACCCAAGCCTTCACTGCGCATGATCTGCATAAGAATAGGATGGTTCGAACTAAGGCGTCGGTACTCTGCTGCAGCAAAATTGTTTTTAACTTTCTGTAATTCCTTAACTGGCACTGGCTTGGATTTAATTTCCTCCACCAGAGTGTAGATTTCCTGCTCCACTTTTTCGGGAGTATTTCCGTCAGTTACCTCAGCACCCATATTAAATTCGCCGGCAAATTTACGTGACCCCTGCCAAGCCCAAGTATCGGTCGCCATTTTTTTGCCGAGCACCAGCTGCTTGTGCAACCGCCCCGTACGGGTACTCAAAACCTGAGCCAGCACACTTAATGGATAGGTGTCCTTGTGCCCAAATGCCGGTGTATGCCAGTAGATATCCACGTTTGGATTGGTCTCCGCTTCAGCATAAAAGCGTTTTTCAGCCTTTTGCGGCTGCTCCAGGGTAACAACGTCCGGAACAATATCTTCACCTTTATTAAGGCGCCCAAAATATTTTTCCGCCAAGGCCAATGTTTTTTTGCTTCGGAAATCACCCACCAATACTAGCGTCAAATTCTGCGGCATATAGTAGGTCGCATAAAATTCATCAGCCTGTTTTTTGGATATAGCCGGAATATCCGAAGGCCAACCGATAATCGGCCAGCCATAAGGGTGGGATTCCCAAAAGAGCGAATTGAAACTTTCAAAGAACTTCCCTAGTGGCGTGCTCTCGGTTCGCATCCGACGCTCCTCAAAAACCACATCGCGTTCGGCGTAAAATTCCCGGAATACAGGCTCCAAGAGCCGGCCACTTTCCATCCACATAAAAAGCTCCAGTTTGTTCGAAGGAACCGTAATAAAATATGCGGTATGGTCGTAGCTGGTATAGGCATTCATCTGACTGCCACCGTTAGCCGTATAGATTCGGTCAAACTCGTTTTTTACGATTACTTTACGATGCTCTTCTACGAGCTTTTTGAACTCCTCGTCCAGCTTCTTCCACGCACCAGTTTTTTGATCCGGATCCTGCAAATCGGTAATTTCCCCTTTCCTCCACATCGATCGCATCTTCCGTTCTTCAGCACGCATGGCATCACGAACGCGTTCCTGCTCGGCAATAATCTTGAGATCCTTCTGGTAATCCTTAGTGCCAATCTTGGGCGTCCCCTTGAACATCATATGTTCAAACAAATGGGCAATCCCCGTGATCCCTGGCCGCTCATTCACACTGCCCACACGCGCCACCCAGCCCCCGGAAATGCTTGGAGCATCATGACGTTCCAAAAGCAGTACTTTCATTCCATTGGAAAGATAGTGCTCTTTTACAGCAACTTGTTGTGCCCCCAAGCATAATGGAAACAGAATTAAACCCAGTATCGCTCTCATGATTCGGGCGAAAGAAGAGCATTCCATCCGCAGCCAGTCAACGGGGAAACGTGTCAAACAGGGCCGATAAATTTAAATTTCAAGCGTCGCTATCAGACTCATGCTTATCCTGCCCAGCTCGTTCCACGACTTCCTGAACAAGTTCCTCCATGGAATCGTAATCCAATTCACCCTCTTTCTCCAGATCTCGATAGATCTGTTTTTCCAGCGCACGCAAATGAGCCGACTCCATTTCCAGTTCAATTTCATTCAAGACAGGCATCTTTTCTAACATTGCCTCCATACGCTGATCATTTGCTTCCCGACGCTTCGTGAGGCGCTTATTGAGAATCGCATAGGTTTCATTAGCCATACTGCCCTTGCGTTCGGCCGACTCCAGATCTTCCAACAGGGCACGAATCGCCTGCCTCCGAGCTAAAGCCATCTCATATTCAGTTTCCTCACTAGATTCTTCAATAAGCCCAGCTCGTTTCATAAGCCATTCCATTGTGGTTCCCTGCAGAAGAATGGAAAGCAACACTACGCCATACACGATGTTTAATATCGTGGCCTTGCTCTCCATAGCCTTTTCTTGGGATACCATACTTACTTTGGATTCACTATTATTCGATTCTGCTATGTAAACCTGTTCTGTCTTAGAAACATCAGCGACATGATCGGTATGCTTATCGTGACCCAATCCGGCATCACCAACCCAAACAAGCATCATGGCCAACACCATCGAAAGACTCCCTCTCACCCCGCTCCACGCAATGACTGGCAACCAGCGTTCCTTGAGCCTTAAATCGCTTCGGCGCACCAGGCCGTGCACGCCGTATACCGTGATGACTCTCACCCCCATCATGATCACAAAGAAAACTGCAATCGGGCCAACCACATTTGCCGAGAACATCTCACTTAACTGAATCTTCAGCCCAATCAGGATAAAGACAAATGAGTTAGCCAGAAATGCCGCAAATTCCCAGAAGCTCACTACCTCTTCCCGCGTAGTAGGACTCATTCCATGTTTCACCCCTACATTGCCAATCATCATGCCGCAAACGACCACCGCGATTACTCCTGAAGCGTGCAATTCCATCGCCACAATATTCGCGCCGAACGCAGCTATCACCGTGAGAGCCACCTCAATATGTTGGTCATCAAACTTACTGGTGAGGTAGGAAATCGCCAGACCGACTCCAAGGCCTGTCGCCGTTCCCAAAAGAACCTCCCGAAGGAAATCAAGGACCGCCTGCAACGCCTCCACGCTGATGGCATTGCCAAAATGTGGCAACGTCAGCCCTAAATGAATCGCTGTGATCTTTACCACAACGCCAAATAGAACAACAGCAACCCCATCATTAATCAGGCTTTCCCCTTCAACAATGATTCCCAATCGTTTTGATACAGAAAATTCCTTGAAAAGGGCCACTACCGAAATGGGGTCCGTCGCCGCCAACATCGCCGCAATCAGCAAGATCATCTGCCAACTCAACCCCATACCCGAAACCTGATCCACCAGCAGAAAAAAGCCTGTGGTCAGTAGCATGCCCACAATCACCCCTGGAATTGCCAAGCATAAAATCGGTCGCCAATTGTTCAGGAACTGCCTGAGGTCCACGTGAAAAGCTGCTTCGAAAAGCAAAATGGGGAGGAATAATTGCAGCAGCAACTCAGGGCTCAGATGGATATCCAAGCCAATGGATTCGGCCTCCCCCGCTGAAGCCAATACACTCACAATCAGCCCTGCAACCACCAGAACGACCGTGTACGGCAACCTAAACCTTTTGGCCAACAACGCCATTCCACAAGCCACCGTTAGAATCGCCACAAATGATAAAGCCATAATCTTGCGTTACACCGATTGGAGCCGAGCTCTTTTCGGGTTAGAAGGATAACAAAAATAGAGTTCAGCGGAAAGCTGAACTCCTCCACAAATTACACGCCCTCCAACGGGAAGGACATACCATTACCGTTCCCGCCCCCAAAGATTTCCCGAACCCAACCGAATAACATCTTATCAAGAGGCTCATTGACAATGCGTTCCATTTGGATGAACATTACTCTGTGAGACTGAACCGGTGGAGCATCTCGGTAATGGTGGTGGCTGTAATCTTAACCTCCATACACCTCTGGCGTCCTCAAAAAAAAGATTCACCACCCAGTATTACCAACTCCAATCGGCTAGCAACCAAAACAGGCAAGCTTTACCACACAGAAAAATCAACTCCTTACACCGGACCGGTGATGGAATATCACCCCAATGGCAATAAAAGCTATTCAGTACATATCAAGGATGGGGTAGCACACGGTCCAGTCATCGAATGGCACAAGAACGGCCAAAAGAAAATCGAAGCTAACTTGATTAATGGGGAAGCTGTCGGGGAGCTGCGAGGCTGGCATGAAAACGGAAAATTGGAGTATGAAATGCCGTTGGTTGGAGGCGAAGTAGAGGGAACCGTCACCGAGTACTACCCAAGCGGTAAACTGAGTAATAAAACTCAATATACCAAGGGACGCAGACATGGCAGCGAAACCGGATATGACGAACTTGGCAATAAACTATGGATGACCACCTGGAAAAATAACCGCTTGGATGGGAAATACATTGAATTTTACGCCAATGGAAAACAAAAGAGTGTTACAAGTTATGTCGAAGGCATAACTGATGGAGAAGCGAAAGGCTATTACAGTACAGGGAACAAATCTTGGACGGCAAGATGGGAGAAAGGCAAACCCTTTGGACTACACATCGATTGGTATCCTGAGGGACAGCTAAAACGTCAGCAATCCTATAGCGGAGGACGTGTGGCCAGAGTTTCCGAATGGCATGCCAATGGGAGTCGTTCAATCGAAGCAGTATACAGCAACGGACGTCTGGTGGCCCAAAAGAGCTGGGATAACAACGGCTCCATGTTGATCGATATGAACAAACCCAATTCTGTTCAAATAACTGAACAAAAACCCGTTGAGATTAATTTAGGAAAGCCAAATCCTTTTGCAACAGGTCGACGTGTTGTTTGGGCCCGTGCACAAATCAAGTCGCTCTATACAGGTAAACCCGATGACACGATAAAAGCTGCTTTTGGTGCGCCAGACAAAAAACTGGGAGATACATGGATATATCACAACATGATCATCATCGACCCTCTAATCCGGCGACGACTGAATACCGCCATGTTTCTCATAAAGGACGGGAAAGTCATTTCAGTTGAGGTCAAATAATCGTCTACTTTCGCCGATTTTTTAGAAACCACTGATATAACTCAGGATTGTCGTAGGTTTTTGTCCACGAATCATGCCGGGCATCAGGATAGATGGTAAGTTTTGGATCTGGATGACCAAATTTCCTCAATGCCTCCACCATTTTTTCACTTTCGCTTATTGGCACCACCGTATCTTTCGCTCCGTGAAATGCCCAAACACCCAAACTACGCAGGGCTTTCCCCTTTGCCCCACTTGCGTTGTAGACATCAATAAAACTACCTCCGCCACAAATGGGCGCGATGGCAGCGAACCTATCGCACAACGCCATTCCCAAACTCCATGAACCGTATCCCCCCATACTCAAACCGGTTAGGTACAGTCGGCTGGTATCCACGCGGTATTCCTTGCAAATATGATCCAATAATATGGTAAGCATCGCATCATCCCAACGCTGTTTTTTAGGACATTGGGGAGAAACAATGATGAAAGGAAATTCTTTGCCTTGCTCAACCAGCTTGGGTGGCCCATGTACCTTCACTCTGTTTAAATTATCCCCACGCTCTCCGGCCCCATGAAGGAAAATAATCAGTGGCCATTTTGACTCCTTTTTTTCCTGATATCCCTCGGGAAGATAGAGTAGAAAACGCGCTGTAAACTCGCGCTTCTTTTGAAGTGTTATGGATTGCTGTGTTTGCACCGTAACAGCGAACATCGACCCGGAGATCAATAACAAAAGAGACAAAGCTATGCGACTCATGAGCAACATGATCTGACTCACTGGCCTCGAAGGTCAAGAATCAGGCCTAACGCCGTCTTTTAAACACATAGCCTCCCACACCGGCCTGCACCATTTCCCAGCCATCAGCCCCGAGAGTATTGAGCACCTTGGAATGCAGAAGACGCGGTCTAGGAGGCCCATCCGGGTCAACAAGCTCGTACTGCACTCCGGCCTGCTCAATGTACAGATACTCCCATTGGGTTCCTCTTGCCTGAGATTGCGCCATGCCAACCATCAATACCGTGGTCAATGCCGCACCAATTAGATAAGGACGAATTTTTCCCATAACGACAACAGGATAACGGAGGAATGACATTTAGGCCAGCTTGAGCTTGGGCAAATCCTGAGAATCGATCATCCCAATCGGCTCGCGCTTTGCGTTGATCACGATGAGATCATCGATCTTGCGGGTATGGAAAACCTTAAGGGCTTCCACCGCCAGTGCGGAGTCCCGCAGGGTGGTTGGCTTGGTGGTCATTACTTTGCAAAGTGACTGCTTCAATACGGCGTCGCCGGATTTGGCCATGAGCCTCCGTAAATCCCCATCAGTAAAGACTCCTACCAGCTTGCCGGTTTTACCCACCACACACACACTCCCGCTCTTAGCACGGGTCATAATCAGTAATGCTTCCCTTATGGTGGCCTCACGTGATGCAGTAGCCAGGCGCCTGCCGGTGCGCATAATGTCACTGGCATGAAGTAAAAGAGCGCGACCAATGGCTCCTGAAGGGTGATAACGTGCAAAATCTTTTTTCTTAAAGCCTCTTGCCTGCAACAATGCCATAGCCAAGGCGTCGCCCAGCGCCAACATCGCCGTCGTACTTGCGGTTGGAGCGAGGTTAAAGGGACAGGCCTCCTTGGGCACCTTTGCGTTAAGCACTACATCACTTAATTTGGCCAATGCAGATTTTGGTGCACCCGTCAGCGCCACAATTTGGACCGGAAATTTTTTTATGGCAGCCATCAGGCTCAATAGTTCGTCCGATTCCCCAGAATAACTCAAAGCCAACACCACATCACCCTCATCAAGTAGTCCAATATCCCCGTGCAAGGCATTAGCCGGATCGAGTAAAACGCTGGTAGCGCCGGTACTGTTGAAAGTAGCAGAAATCTTTTGGCCAATATTACCACTCTTTCCGATCCCCACCACCACAAGCTTGTTACGGCGTCTCAGGGCTTCCTTGAGTATACCGACAGTAGCAGTAAATTGCCCATCCAGTTGAGACCGGACTGCCTTCAGCCCCGCCAACTCAATGTCCAGCACCTGTCGCGCGTGATGAAGCGGAGTCTGCTGCTTAGTCGCCATAGGGATAAGAACCAAGAATTTTTACGAACGAACACTTTTCGCCAAGCTGGCGGATAGCCTTGGCAAGTTTCTGGTCATCATGATGCCCGTCCACGTCCACAAAGAAAATGTATTCCCATGCCTTGCGCCTGCTGGGGCGTGACTCGATCTTGGTCATGTTTAAGCGATGGGTTCGAAAGGGCTGCAGGGCATCATGCAGTGCGCCAACCTTGTCATTCACCGTAAACATAAGGCTGGTTCGGTCATGGTCAGTTGGAGAACCACAACTTCGTCCGAGCACCAGAAATCGGGTTGCATTCCCACTGTGGTCCTGAATTCCGGCCTCGAGAATATTTAATTTATACTTCTCAGCCGCCAGCGCACTGGAAATAGCGGCCGCTGTCTTGGCTTTGGCCGACAGTGCCGCAGCTGCAGTCGTAGATGAAGTCTCAATGAACTCAACCCGGGGAAGGGTCTCACGCACCCAATTGCGACACTGGGCGTAGGCTTGAGGATGAGAGTAAAGTTTCCTGATTCCATCCAGACTGCCTTTACCAACCAAACAATGTTCAATGGGCATGACAATCTGGGCAATGATTTTGAGTTCGCTATCAACGAACATATCCAGAGTATGGGTCACCACCCCCTCAGTGGTGTTCTCGACCGGCACCACCCCATACTCAGCACGGTTTTTTTCCACCTCGCTAAAAACCTCGGCAATGGTCTTCTGCGGTACATAAGCGAGGCTGGTTCCGAAACGAAGCACCGCCGCCTGATGAGTGTAAGTAGCTTCGGGTCCGAGGAAAGCAATCTTGAACCCCTTCTGCAAGGCAATGGAACTGCTCATGACCTCGCGGTATATATGCCTCAGAGACTCATCGGGCAGGACTCCATCAGAGAGCTTACAGATACGACGCAGCAGTGCCTGCTCACGGTCCGGCTGAAAAATAGCCTTACCTGAGGCCAGCTTAGCCTGACCGATATCCAGCACATGTTTGGTGCGGCGGTTCAGTAGCTTGACGATCTGAGTGTCAATCTTATCGATCGCCGCGGTGTTTCTTGATACTCATGGAGTTTGTGATGCCTCTTCTACCGCTTCATCCTCCTCGTCGTCAAACCCCTCCTCGTCCTCGCCCTCCTCATCATCATCCTCAAAATCGTCCTCGTCATAATCTTCCTCTTCTTCTCCGTCCTCCGAGACCTGTTTTACCAGTTGGGAAGCATCGTTGTCCTTTGCTTGGGTTACCTCTTCGAGTGACATTTGCTCCGGATTTTCATCATCCTCACCTGTAGTAACCGGAGCCTCGGGTTTACTAATTGGTACTTGCCTCAATTCCTCGGCATCGGGCAATTCCTCAAGATTCCGCAGTCCAAAGTACTCAAGAAAAATTTGGGTTGTGCCGTAGGTTTGCGGACGGCCCGGCACATCAGCACGTCCAACCACCTCCACAAGTTCTCGCTCTGCCAATGTGCCAATCACCCCATCCACTGATACCCCACGAATTTCCTCCATTTGCGCACGGGTAATCGGCTGACGATAGGCAATGATGGCGAGTGTCTCCAAGGCCGGCTTAGACAGACGCGTCGGGCGGTTCTTGATCCCCACCATGGCACGCACCCATGGCGCGTATTCGGTCTGGGTAACGAATTGCCAGCTTCCAGCCACACATACAAGATGATATGGTCGTTTAAGTTGAACAATTTCATCAGACAACGTTTCGAGGGCTTTAGTCACCGTAGCAGCCTTGGTTTGGGAAAAGTCTTGCCCCCCCCCTTCGCCAACCTCACCGGCCTGCTTGAGAATATCCTGCATCTCCTTGGCGCTCAGCGGTTTTTGGGAGGAAAAAAGAATCGCCTCAAGAATGTCCTTCAGTTCCATGTGCTATTCAGCCACCGGTGTCGGTTCAGTTAAGATATCGGTTTTCATAGGATCAAATTCGGCCAGACCGTCCCCTTCGGTAATAACGATATCGCCGAAGTTATCCTCCTGATCAATCTTGATCTGCTCCAGTCGAATCAATTCCAGCATGGCGAGGAACGTAGCCACTACCTCATTGCGTCCAGCCGCATCAGCAAACAGCTCGCTGAAGGTAAAACGCGGCTGATTGGCAAGGCGTTCACGAAGCACGTTGATTTTATCGGCAACAGTAAAGTGATCATCTTCGATCTGGCGAACGTCGTGAGTGCGGGCTTCGACTCGTTTAATCACGTCATTCACCGCGTTAATCAAATCGAATATGCTTACCTTGAGCCCCGGACCGCGGTCTTCGGGCATTTCAAAGTCCTGTTTGGCAGGCAAGCGCGGATAAACATCCTCCTGGTCGTGCTCCAGTGTTCCCAATTTGTCAGCTGCATCCTTGAATTTCTTATATTCCACCAGCTTACGAATAAGCTCCCAGCGAGGATCCTCTCCCTCATCATCCTCATCAGCCTGAACCTGTTGATCCACAGGGAGGAGTTCCTTGCTTTTGATGTACATCAAGGTGCTGGCCATGACCAAGAACTCTCCAGCAATCTCAATGTCAAACTCCCGCATTAAGTCCACGTATTCGATAAACTCACGGGCGATCTTGGTCAGGTTCACCTCATAGATGTCCACCTCCTCCTTCTTTACCAAGTAAAGCAGCAGATCCATTGGCCCTTCAAAGACCTCGAATTTGACCTTATAATCCAGCACGAACAGCGCCCCAAAAGGATAGGACGCCGTACCTACAACGGGAAATCGAAGGTTGTTCACAGTCGACCTTAGTTCCGGCATGACTCACAATCATCACATGCACGTAATTACCGACGAAGCTTGTCTGGATTATTTGCAGGTCGGTCACCCGGAGCGCCCCCAGCGTATCGCCGATACTTTAAAACTCCTTCGAGAACAGAAAGATTTGGATATCACTTGGGACAAACCCTCCAAGGTGACTGATGAAACAATAGAGCTGGCGCATACTTTAGAGCATATCCACCTGGTAGGTGACCCGTTCGAACCCTTTGATGCAGATACCCCCGCCTATCCCAATGTGGACTCCCACGCACGCCGATCTATTGGAGGTGCCATACGAGCACTGGAACTAGCCAAAGAAAATAAACCCAATTTTTCCTTACTCCGCCCACCGGGCCACCATGCAACCAAGCAAAAGGCTATGGGGTTTTGTTTCTTCAACAGTATTGCAATCGCTGTACTAAAGGCACGTGCTGCAGGCTTCAAGAAAGTCGCCGTTTTTGATTTCGACGTACACCATGGCAATGGCACCGAGGATATTCTCCACAAAGTGGAGGGAACCTCTTTTATTTCCATCCACCAGCATCCGGCCTACCCTGGCACCGGCACCAAGAGCTCTAACAACTGTCATAATTTCATCGTAGCCCCGGATAGTTCCAATCTTATCTGGCGCAAGGCCGCTTCGACGGCATTAAAAGAAATGAAAAATTTTGGACCGGACCTGATATGTGTCTCAGCCGGCTTTGACGCCTACAAAAAGGACCCTCTTTGTGATCAGCAACTGGAGATCGATGATTATCAGTGGATCGGGCAACAACTTCGGTCACTCAAAAAGCCCTTGGTGAATATTCTAGAGGGGGGATACAGCAGCGACCTGCCTAAGCTAATTTTTGCTTACCTTAAAGGCCTAAGTTAGCAACTTCATCTTCTTTGAACAAAACCGGTGCGCGCCATGATTGAAGGTCGCGGTAATAACCTGGCAGATTAACCGGCTTAGGTTGAGGTTCCACCATTTGATTTAACTCATCCAAAGAGGACTTCATGGCAATATCCAACAATAGCTTCTCCGAAGCTTTTCCAAACTCCTCGGATTCAATCGGATTGATTTGCTGTACTGACATCGCACGCGTACAAAGCATACGTCGTGCCATGTATTAAATAATGAAGATTTAATCTTACCCCGAACAGATCAGAAACATAAAAATGGATTTTTCATCGTCTAGACACAAAAAAAGCGGGCTCAATTTGGCCCGCTTTGGATAGAATTATATTTTATATCTAATTACTGACAGGACGAACCAGGATCATTTTTTTGTTGGTTTCCTCCACCTCAATCGATTCGGTGGTAACATCTTCCACCTCTTTTAAGGCCTCATGCACCACCCGGCGATCGAACGCATTGAGTGGCTCCATTTCCACCACCTCCCCCCAACGCCGCGCCTTCTCAGCGGCTTCCTTCGCCTTTTTAACCAAGCTCTCCCGGTTTTCAGTGCGGTAATTACCGACATCCACCGTCACCTTGGGGGCCTCTTCGTCCTGCACTATTAAAAGACGATTAGTAAGATATTGTAGATCGCTGAGCGTACGACCCTGACGGCCAATTAAACGCCCGGGGTCATCTTCAGTCTTTACGTTTAACAAGCTGCCGCTATCCAGTGCGGTTTCCTCCACCGACGCATCGAAGCCCAGGTGGTTCAGCATGTTTTCCAGAATGGATTTGGGTTTACTAGACATAGTCATAACTTAGGTTTTTTTTCGTTTTTTATTGGGCGGAATTACTTCCACCTCGTTTTTGCCTTTATCGGGTTCCACTTTGGTCATCTTGGTTTGGACGATGGACAGCACATTTTGCACGGTCCAGTAGAGGCAGAGCCCCGATGAGGCGGAGTAAAAGAATACCACGAACATGAGCGGCATATATTTCATCATAGCCTGCTGGGTAGGATCCATCCCCGGAGAGGGTGGCTGCAGACGCATCTGCATAAACATCGTACCGGTCATCAGAAGCGGCATGATGTTGATGGGAAACCCGGCAACCATGGCAATTGTATCAGGCGAGGAAAGATCGGAAGCCCAAAGGAATTCAGCCCCGCGTAATTCCACGGCACTACGCAACATGGTAAAGAACCCAAAGAACACGGGGATTTGAATCAGCATCGGCAAACACCCGCCAATTTGTGACAATGGATTTACCCCATACTTTTGATAAGTCTCCATCATCTTGGTGTTCATCTTTTGATAATCACCCTTATACTTTTCCCGAATCTTTGTGATCTCAGGCATCATTTGGGCATTCACCGCAGCCATTTTTTTCATGGAACGCGTGGTTTTTGCGGTGATCGGCCAGAAAATTAACTTTATAGCCAAAGTGATGCAGATAATAGCCAGAGCCCAGCTACTGATCTTGATGGTCTTCAAAAAACCAAGGCTGGGTTCCATCCACTTCATTAACCTGAGAAGACCCTCAGCCACCCAGCCAAACCATTTTCCAAAATCCATAATCCGGTGGAATTGATTCCCGCCATTAGCCACTCCAATCGCCTTCAGCCGATCGTACTCTTTGGGACCGGCATAAAGGGTGTAGTTCAACTGTTTGGTGCCGCCGGGCGGAAGCGATGGGACCGTTACCTTCAGGGCGGTCTCCCAGGCTTTCTGGTTGTTCTTTATTTTAACTCCTGCCTTTTTCCTTTCCTCCTCGCTCATCGTCTCCAAACGAAATTGATTTACATGCACCGACTTGCCAGGCTCTTTTGGTATTACTGCCTGGATAAAGAAACGGCTATAAGCCCCCAGCCAATGCACATTCCCTTGCCCAGCAAAGTAATTATTCCTCGGGCCTTCGCCTTTACTAGGAAAACAACTACAGCCCATGTGTTTGTTGTCGAACCACCCAGAAGCATCTGTTTCAGAATTCCCCAACATGCCGGCAGGTCCAACCTTGATTTCTTCATCTCCATTAAACCACATGGTTCCAAAATTAAGCCCCATCATTCTGGAAGATGAAACAGGCTCATAGCCGGCCCCGCTAACGAGATAAAAATCCAACTCACTGGTTGGTTTTGAGGATTGGTTTTCCACCGTCACGGTAACGGCAAGCTGGTAATCCTTGTCCAAGGAAAAAGTCTTTTTGATCTTCCAACCGGATGCAAAGGTGGTGGTAGCAACCACGTTGGTTCCAACTTCAGATAATGTATAACCAGTACCTATGGTATAAGGTCGGGCGGCATCCGGTCCCTGTTCGATTTTATCCATTGTCCGAGGCTCAAAAGCCATGAGAGGAGACCTGCCTCGGTCCATAATCATATCCACTTTTTGCCATGACCCTGACATGTCTGAATCAGATCCCCCACTTATGACATACATTTCGTCCGGATACTTCTTCATTTCCACCTTCTTCACTCCACCCCCGCGGTTGGTGAAGGTGAATTTCACAAATTCATTTTCCAATACTGCTGTCACTTCATCAACTTCCGGCACTTTGGGAGGTTTGGGTGTTGGTTCAGGGTTTACGGGAATGGCGTTGGTTGAGGGATTAACCGGAGCCGTATTCGTGTTCGACCCATTGCCATCAATTGGTGCGGGTTTCATCACGGGCGGTGCGTTGGTGCTGCGAGTAACTAGATTAGTATCCTTGGCCGTACCATTGGCATCAACCACAGGAGGCTTGGTCCCAAATCTTGTCTGGAGAATCGGGGCTCCGATAAGCAGTAGTATCGAAACCACAAGGATTATTTTTCCGGTACGATCCATTATGAAGTCGGTTCCTTTACCACGGGAACTGGATCATGCCCGCACCCACCCCATGGGTGACAACGAGCCAGACGTTTTATCGTCAACCAAGTACCCCGCAGGACACCATGTTCCTTCACTGCTTCAGTAGCGTACTGGGAACAGCTGGGGTCAAAACGGCAAATCGCACCGCCAGCCACTGCAGTTAGTATCGGCGATATGGCCCAACGATAAAAACGGAGGAGTGCCAGCAGGATGTATTGGATAGGATTCATTTATTGGGTCAAACCAGCCTCATGCAGAAGACGCAAATAATCACGTTCTACCGCTCCATAGGATTGCCCGACCATTGAGGCTCTGGCAATCAGAACCATTTCAACAGGCACGCGCAGGGCATGCTGGTGCAGACGAAAGCATTCGCGTATCAACCGGCGGCAACGGTTACGAACAATGGCTTTTCCTAGTTTGCGGGTGGTAATCACAGCGAATCTTGAGTTTGCACCGGGTGGGAGTTCCTGCCAATTAAGTACCAGACAACCTCGTGCAAGCCGCTGACCCTGCTGTTTGAGGCGTGCAAAATCGGCCCGATGACGGATCCGCATCGCACGCGTCAGCCTCAGCCGGGCCGGCGCATTCATCATTCTCAGGCAGGGGTTAGGCGAACCCGCCCCTTTTGCCGACGACGCTTAAGAATGGACCGACCGCCTTTGGTCGCCATGCGACTCCGAAAGCCGTGCTTGCGGGCCCGCTTCAAATTTGAAGGTTGGAATGTACGTTTCATGAAATCAGCCTAAATTGCTCAAAAAATGTCAAAATAACCCCTGAATCCAGACGGGGAGCGGCGGAGCATGCCAGTAAACCAAAGTTGTGTCAACGCGTGATTCAGGAGACCACTTCTGTGATTAAACCATCGGAAGTCGGTAAATCTGCCGATATTTCAAAGGCCTCGGCCAAACGCCGCAAAGCAATCTTTGCATCACTGTCCGAAACCGCATGCACACGAGCCAACACTGCTGATTTCTCGACCGGTTCACCGGGCTTGACGATGTGATCGATCCCGACTTCGGACTGAATCAGATCATCCATTTTCTGTCGACCACCTCCCAAGTCTCGTACCAATTCGCCGATAATACGAGCATCACATCGATGAACGTAACCATCTTGATCAGCCCGCAGTTCGCTCGTTACTGGAGCCGTCACGTCCTTATTAAGTTTTGACTCAAAGGCTTTGATATCCGCCCCTTGGGCAACGAGTAATTCGTTGAATTTCTCCCGTGCTCGCCCGCTGGCGAGCTCTTCGCGGGCTTTATCCGCATCTCCACCAGGCAAATTGTCAACACAGGCAATGGTAATTTCCTCCAAATCCGCCGGCCCATTGCCTTCCAAGCATGCCACCGACTCCTTTACTTCCAACCAATTTCCAACTGTGCGGCCAAGAGGGGTGTCCATGTCCGACAACAAGGCACGACATTGCACTCCACATTCGGCAGCCAATGCCACGATCGTTTCTGCCAAGGCACGAGCCTCATCACGCTCCCGCATGAATGCAGCACGACCATATTTCACGTCCATCACCAGCGCATCCAAGCCTTCAGCTAATTTCTTGGAGAGAATGCTGGCCGTAATTAACGGAATTGACGGCACGGTACCGGTGACATCACGTAACGCATACAGTCGCTGATCGGCAGGCGCAATTTCGGAGGTTTGCCCTCCCATCGCCACCCCAATCGATTGAACCTGTGCAACAAGCCTCTCAGCAGACAGATGCGTACTAAAGCCTGAAATACTTTCCAGTTTATCCAGCGTACCTCCAGTAATTCCCAAACCCCGGCCTGAAACCATCGGCACCCGATACCCGAGACACGCAAGGAGAGGAGCCAGCACCAGGGAAACCTTGTCGCCCACTCCACCGGTGGAATGTTTATCAACGATAAGCCGATCGTCTTTTGGGAACTGCAGTACCTCGCCGGAATCGCGCATGGCCAGTGTAAGTGCGCGGGTTTCATTCCCGCTCATACCTTGAAGATTAACGGCCATCAGGAAAGCAGCCATCTGGTAATCAGGAATCGTGTTCCCTGAATAGGCAACAATGAGTTCACCAATGACTTCAGGCGACAATTCACCGCCATCACGCTTTTGCTCAATGAACGAAAGAAAGTTCATACGCTACCTTCAGCCCTTAGGCTGTCCGGGCAGCGTAACCGTGAAACTTGGTTGCGGCAATGGTCGCGTTATGCCCACCAAATCCAAAGGAGTTACTGAGAGCAGCATTTATTTCCATCTCACGGGCCTCATTAGCCACGTAATCGAGATCACACTCTGGATCCTGATTTTCTAGGTTGATCGTGGGTGGCGCAATCCCCATTTGCAGGGCTTTTGCCACCAGAATCATTTCCACACCACCAGCGGCACCCAACATGTGGCCGGTGGCACCCTTGGTGGAACTCACAGCAAGTTTCTCAGCGTGTTCCTTAAAGACTTTTCGCACCGCCTTGGTTTCACAAATATCACCCTGCGGCGTACTCGTACCATGGGCATTAATATAATCAATATTGTCAATATCCAGCCCTCCACTGCGCAACGCCATCTGCATACAACGCGCCGCACCCTTGCCATCAGGATCCGGAGCAGTGAGATGGTTGGCATCAGCCGTGTTGCCATAACCAACAATCTCACAATAAATTTTTGCACCTCGCATAATGGCATGATCCATCTCCTCAAGAACAAGTACCCCCGCACCTTCGCCCATCACGAACCCATCACGATCCTTGTCGAATGGTCGGGAGGCATGCTTAGGATCATCATTGCGCGTACTCATCGCCTTCATGGCCGCAAACCCACCCATTCCCATGGGCCCCACTGCCGCCTCGGCCCCCCCAGCAAAAATCGCCTTGGCATCACCCATCTTGATTGTCCGCCATGCTTCACCCAGTGCGTGCGTACTGGTGGCACAAGCACTACAGGTGGCGATGTTGGGCCCACGTAAACCATGATAGATGGAGAACACGCCTGAAGCCATGTTCAAGATAAGCATCGGAATGGTAAAGGGTGACATCTTGCCCGGACCCCGCTCGGTGAGCACAGTGTGTTGTGTTTCCTGCGTCCCAAGGCCGCCGATGCCGCTACCGATATAACAACCAATTTGATCCCGATCCAACTCATCCAGATTCATTTCCGAATCCTGCAAGGCTTTCCAGGCTGCAAACACTCCTAGCTGGGTAAACCGGTCCGCACGCCGAACTTCCTTGGGGTTTGGAAAGGCTTGCAAAGGATCGAAATCCTTTATTTCAGCAGCGATCTGAC
Source organism: Verrucomicrobiota bacterium (assembly GCA_030747505.1). Lineage (GTDB taxonomy): Bacteria > Verrucomicrobiota > Verrucomicrobiia > Limisphaerales > UBA1100 > UBA1100. The sequence continues at coordinate 30,485 of JASLKQ010000029.1, forward strand.
AAGTAAAGTCGCTGACGTCAAAAGAGCTCACCCGATCAATGCCACACTGACCTTCGATTACGTTCTTCCAAAAGGCTTCAACCTCGCATCCAAGAGAGGAGGCGACCCCCATCCCAGTGACAACAACCCGGTTTGCTGAAATACTCGACATAACGAAAAAAGGGCAGCCGGAACCAGTTAGCCAGCTGCCCGAAATTCAACCGGTTTCCTAGCCTTGGGCTTCCTCTATATGGCGAATCACATCGCCCACGGTCGTAAGCTTCTCGGCTTCTTCGTCAGGAATTTCGTTGCCGAACTCCTCCTCCAATGCCATCACCAATTCCACTGTGTCGAGCGAATCGGCTCCCAAGTCCTCGATGAACTTGGCCTCAGGTGTAATTTGATCGGGTTTCACACCAAGTTGATCCACGACAATCTTCTTGATCCGGTCCTCTATGCTAGTTTCTTCAGACATATTGCTTCTTAAAAAATGTGTGTTGCTTGTCAGCCAATTCCACCCAAGCGTCAAGTCCGGAGTCGGGTTTTTTTATTCACAAAAAACAGAAGCCCCAATTATCGGCCTTATGCACTCACATAACCATCCCACCATCGACAGTGAGAACCTGCCCGGTCACATACCGTGCTCCAGGACCAGCCAAATATACTGCGGCTTCAGCAATATCGCCCACTTCACCCAATTCACCCATGGGAATATTAGCTTTAATTGCCTCCTTAACCTTGTCACTCAGTTCATCAGTCATATCAGTAGCGATAAACCCTGGCGCTATGGCATTAACAGTAATACCGCTTTTTGCAAATTCCTTTGCACAACTCTTGGTGAACCCAATTAACCCGGCCTTACTCGCCGCATAATTGGCCTGCCCGGCATTCCCCATCAGTCCGACCACTGAAGAGATATTAATGATGCGCGCATTCTCAGCCTTACGCATGGAGCGGGACAAGGCCTTTGTTAGTGTAAAGGCCCCTTTAAGATTGGTATCCAGCACGGTATCCCAATCCTCTTCACTCATACGCATCAGTAACCCGTCGCGCGTTACCCCGGCATTATTGATGAGTATATTTATGCCTCCAGTGTCTTCCAATATCTTGGCCACTGCAGCTTCCACAGCTTCAGTGTCTCCCACATCCACTGCAACTGCCCAACTCTTTCGACCAAGTGCGGCTACTTCATCTGCAACCTTTTGTGAATTGGATTCGGTGCGTGATACGCAAACAATGTTAGCTCCATCTTCTGCAAGCCTCAGTGCAATTGCGCGACCGATACCTCGACCGGCTCCAGTGACTACTGCGGTTAAATTTTCGAGTGACATAATGTTATTATTTTAAAGCGTTAACCGTTTTTTCCAGACTCTCACAATCAGAGATATTGTAAACTTCAAGCTCACGGTCAATTCGACGCATGAACCCAGTAAGCGCATTCCCCGGACCTAATTCAATAAAGCGCGTGAAGCCTTCATCCAAAAGATGCCGGATAGACGCCTCCCACAGCACGGAACTGGTTACCTGTTCCACTAAACGCTGGAGGATTTCACCGGTCGTTGCGTGCGGCTTGGCGGTAACATTGGATATTACCGGCACATTGGGCAAGTTGAGAGGCACTTCGCGCAGGACTGCTTCCAGCTTTGGACTAGCGCTCTCCATAAGCCGTGAGTGATAAGCCCCCGCTACAGTTAAAGGCAATGCCCGCTTGGCTCCTTTTTCCTTGGCCAAGTCACAGGCCTTTTCAATGCCAGCAGTGGCTCCGGAAATGACCCGTTGCCCCGGGCAATTAAGGTTCGCCAGTTCCACGTCTGCCTCATCACACACCTCGCGGGTAGTTGATTCATCCAGGCCAATCACTGCGGCCATTCCGCCTTCAGTGGCATCACAGGCCTCCTGCATGAATCGGCCACGCTGGCGCACCACCTTCAGCCCATCCTCAAAGGACATTGTTCCTGCAGCTGTTAGTGCGGTAAATTCTCCCAGTGACAAACCCGCAGTAGCCTCAAAATTAAGATCAGGTGCCTGCTCCTTCAGAAGTTCAAACGCGATCCAACTGACCAGAAAAATCCCCGGCTGGGCGTTTTCAGTCTGGGTAAGGGCATCCTCAGGACCCTCAAAGCAGATTTGAGTCAGGTCATAACCCAAGGTCTCGTTGGCCCGGCTGAACAGAGCCTCTGCTGAAGGATGTTTCTCGGCCAAGTCCTTGCCCATTCCGACCACTTGCGCGCCCTGGCCCGCAAACAACAATGCCGTCTTTGACATGCCCTAAGGCACTACACGTAAAGCCGCCATATTGGCAAACTTTTCCTTTGCGCAGGCGGCCGCCTTCGGTTCAATCGTCCCATGCACTACCTTGCCTGTGATTTGGGTGCCGAGAGCGGCCGACTGATGCTCGGCACACTCGAGGATGGCCGTTTGTCACTGGAGGAACTGCACCGTTTTCCCAATGGGCCGGTTGAGACCGAACACGGTTTCTGCTGGGAAATCCCCCGTTTATTCTCCGAACTCAAAACCGGTTTAAGGATTGCGGCCTCCCGCAAGCTGCCCATTAAGAGTATCAGTTGTGATGCGTGGGGGCTTGATTATTTTCTGCTCGATGAATCGGGGGAGGTAATGGAACCGACATTCTGCTACCGCGACAATCGTAATCAAAAGGGCATCGACCGCACACTGGATAAACTTTCCTGGGAGGCAATCTATGAGGAAACAGGTATTCAGTTCGTACAGATTAATTCGCTCTTTCAAATGGCCGCTGAATCAACTGGGCGCATTGAACAAATGCGAACCTTTCTGCCACTGGGCGATGGTTTCAATTATCTCCTCTGCGGCGTGGCTAAAGCGGAAATTTCACTGGCCAGCACCACCCAGCTTTACAACCCACGAACAGGCAACTGGGCTCACAAGATTTTAGACGCCTTTAACTGGGACCATGGAAAATTTCCGGAACTCATTTCTTCGGGCACGTGTTTGAGCACTCTAAAACCTGAATTAGCAGAAGAAAGCGGTCTGGATCAAATTGAGGTCATTGCCAGCTGCAGTCATGATACGGGCTCGGCTGTGGCGGCTGTTCCTGCTGAAGGGAGCGACTGGGCTTATTTGAGTTCAGGAACGTGGAGCTTGATTGGCATGGAACTGCCTGAGCCCATTATCACTGACAAGTCGCGCGAACTAAACTTCACCAACGAGATCGGTTATGGCAATACGGTGCGTCTCCTGCGCAACTGCATCGGTATGTGGCTTTTATCAGAATGCCGCCGCATTTGGGCCGAGGAAGGGCAAGAGTATGATTACGCTACGCTTACCCAAATTGCGGAGAAAGCTGAATCCTTTACCTCACTCATTAATCCGGAGGATGAACGTTTCTTTAAGCCGGATGACATGCCCCGTACCATCGCCGGGTTCTGCCTCGAAACCAATCAACCAGAACCCGCCACTCACGGAGCAACGGTACGCTGCGTATTGGAAAGCCTGGCCTTACTTTATGCTCAGCGGCTGAAAGAAGCAGAGGAACTCACTGGCCAACCCATTAAACGACTCCATATTGTGGGTGGAGGCAGTCGCAATGCGCTGCTTAATCAATTTACCGCCAATGCGTGTGGGGTGGAGGTCATTGCCGGGCCTACTGAGGCCACAGCTCTGGGTAATGTACTGGTGCAGGCGATTACTCTTGGGGATTTGCCTGATCTTACCAGCGCACGACAAGTGGTGGCCCAATCCATGGATATGGAGTCTTTTCAGCCTGAAGATTCTGCAGTGTGGGATACGGCGAAAACGCGATTTAAAGAATTAACATGAAAACCCTCTTTCTATTTCTTATTTCCATGCCGTTACTGGCTGCGCCCTTGGGGCCCCAGGGGATTATTGGCACCAAGGCGAACCCGAAACGGGTGGCGCGGTTGCAGATCACCAAGGGTGGTGTGTATGAAAATTATCTGGTGGATAGCAACTGGGCCGGTGGCAATCGCGTGAAGATTACTGCGGACAATGTGACCCTTCGCAACTGCGAGATTCGTAATGCCTCGGGCAACGGCATTGGGGTGTTTGGAAATAATGTACTGATTGAAAACTGCAAGATTCATCACCTGCTTACCGGCACTTTTAAGCAACAGACTGATGCCCACGGCATCACGGGCCGTTGGGGGAAGATCCTCATTCGCAATTGTGATATCGGGCTCATCAGCGGTGACTGCATTCAGTTTGACCCAGACCGCAAATCAACCGGGCAGGTGATAATTGAAAACTGCAGGTTATGGACCGGGCCTTTGCCGACTGATGCGGCGGGCTTCAAGAAAGGCGAACGACCCGGAGAGAACGCGGTGGATACTAAGACGATGTCCAAGGGAGAACGTGCACAGTTAATTATTCGCAACTGCATCCTGGCGGGGTGGAAGCAACCGGGCCAGATCAGCCTCTTGGCAGCGTTGAACTTGAAAGAGAATATCGATGCCACAGTGGAGAACTGTGTCTTCCTTGATAATGAAGTGGCCTTTCGCCTGCGCGGGCCGACCAGCCGCAAGGGCGCATGGGTGCGGATTGATGGGTGCGCGATTTACCGCAGTGAAGTAGGTGTGCGTGCGGAAGATACCATTGCCAATCTCAGGATTAACCGGCTTGGATTTGGAAAGGCTGTGAAACGCCAGTATCACACGCCGGGTTGTGATTTTGGCCCGGGTTATAAGAACACCGGCCAATTTGTGGCACCTGCAATTGAGGAAGCCCTCCGCAAGGGATTAAGGTAAAGAGGCATAGTTTATGCAGCAGCCACTTTAAGGAGTTCTTTTTCAGCTTCCTTGGTCCAAATACCTGCGTCCAGTTTTTCTGCCACGGTGGGATATTTCCCGGCCAGTTCAGAGAGGGGAGTCAGGGGCAGTTCCTTTAATTGCGGATACACAATAATTTTCCCGGCCAAACTCCGCGCTTCCACTGCGCGTATCCCGTCAATCGCTCCGGCCATGCCACTGACTGCATCCACTGAGCGGTCGGTATTGAGTTGGCCCGACAAAACCTTTTCCAAAACGACTTTCATGTCCGACAAACGCGAGCCGCTGGTGCCGAACATGAAGCAGCGGTTGGCAATGTAGGTGTCCAGATCAATCTCCTGTTTCACACTGGCAGGAATGCCGGCAAATATATTAATCAAGGCCCCATCGGCACTGTCCTTCACTGCCTGGGCCACCACTGCGCCCACCGGGGCCATGATGGCAAAGTAGCTGAATTTATCGGTAAGCGGTGTTTCCTGCGGGTTAACCAGTGAGAGGGACACACCGCGTTCCTCAGCCAGTGAGTTCACCTTTTCACCCAGTGAGGCGAGCCGGTCATCATCAAAGTCGGTGCCGACTACTGAAAGATTTTCTATGCCTGAGGAAACCAACCGAATGGTATGCATCTGACCCATGGGGCCGGCGGCTCCGACAATAAGTGCCTTGTCTCCGGAACGGGCCTCCCCGGTTGCAGGGATATTCTTGTAACTCTCAGCTGCAGACGTTCCGGTGGTTCCAATCCAGCGGGTCATTCCGTAATGAGTCCGGCCCACTCCCACTGATACGTCCTCACTAATGGTTTCGCCCCCCAGAACGACATTGATAATGCCATTGGCTGCCAGTTTATCGTTAAGGGTCTCAATGGTTTCCTTACTTGAACCAAAATAGACGATGTCATCAAAAGCCTCATCAGCCAGCCCCGCCACTGAACCCGCTGCCTCAGGAGTAACACCGTGGGTTGCAAGGGATTCCCCTTGGCTTGGATCAGCACAACAGGTGGTGATGGAGCCGGGACCGCCTTCAGAAGAAAAGGATTCTTCAAGGCCTTCCACTGCCCGGCCCGAATCAGCGACCACCAGCAATCGGCTGCCTGCCAAAATGGTGTTTCGTTCCTCAGTAACATACGAGCACTCCACACAGGCCCATGGTTCGACCAGGGCAATCGAGGAAGAGCTCATGTCCTTTTCAACCGGAAGCAAAAAACTCTCATCCAAATTCGGATCCACGATCACCCGTTCATCCATCAGTACA
>JASLKQ010000002.1 GCA_030747505.1 Verrucomicrobiota bacterium
GACCGGCACCCAACGCAGCCTGATCTTACCGGGAGGATAGAATCTTTTGAGATGGCCTATGAAATGCAGAAAAGTGCCGCTGAAGTATTCGATCTCTCGCGCGAACCCAAGAGTATGCGCGATCTTTATGGGGACAATCAGTTTTCCAAGCATTGCCTCGCAGCCCGGCGACTGGTGGAAAACGGCGTGCGGTTTGTGGAGGTTCTTGATGGAGCTACTGGTCGCAAGTGGGATGCGCATGGTAACCGTGGGGGACTGGTAGGTAATCATCGATCTAATGCTGCTCGAACCGATCAGGGTATTACTGGGCTGATTACCGACCTTAAGGCGCGCGGCATGCTTGATGATACGTTAATTGTATGGGCTACCGAGTTTGGACGAACTCCCTTTGAAGAAGCAAACCGCGAGGTGAAGATCGGTCGTGGTCACCATCATCGCGGTTTTACCCTCTGGATGGCCGGTGGCGGTCTCAAAGGTGGCTTGAGTTATGGTGCTACCGATGATTTGGGAATGAACGCTATCAATAATCCCGTACACGTGCATGATATTCATGCTACTATTTTGCACCTATTGGGTTTGGATCACCTGAAGCTTACCTACCGACATAACAGTCGTGACGTACGTCTAACAGACGTCTTTGGCAACGTCATTCACGACATAATTACCTAGAGCTTTTCCACCTTTTTTCTTTTGCCGGTGCTTTGCTTGGTGTTCACTTTGAGCAATGGCAGGACACAGTAAATGGGCCAATATTAAGCACGTAAAGGCGAGGCAGGACGCAAAGCGTAGCAAGGTGTTTGCAAAGATTGCCCGGGAAATTACCATTGCCGCACGTCTTAGTGGGGGTGATGCGGATATGAACCCGCGCTTGCGGCTCTCTTTACTTAAGGCTCGAGGAGCCAACATGCCCGCTGACAATATTCAGCGGGCCATTGCCCGCGGGACCGGCGAAGGGGGTGCGGCAAGTTTTGAGGAACTGACTTACGAAGTTTACGGCCCTCATGGGACAGCGATCCTGTGCGAGGTGAGCACAGACAATCGCAATCGTACGGCCTCGGAGATTCGTGCCATTCTTACGCGCAATGACGGCAAGCTTGCGACTGCCGGGGCGGTTTCCCGTTTGTTTCACCGTAAAGGCCAGATCATGATTGCCCGGGAGAATGCAAATGAGGATGAGCTGATGGAGTTGGCACTGGAGGCCGGGGCCGAGGATTTCAAATCGGAGGAAGAGGGCTATGAGGTGTTAACAGCTCCAGAGGATTTTGAAGTCGTCCACTCGGCAATTGAGGGAAAAGGCATCGCAATGGAGACTGCGGAGATTACTGCATTACCTGAAATGACTGCGCCAGTGAATAGTGAGGTTGAACTGGAAAAGGTCAGCAAGCTTGTCGATTTACTCGAGGATCATGACGATGTGCAAAGCGTCTACTCGAACGAAGAACTAGCTTAATTCACGCCACCATGCGTTTGAGAGTTTGAGGGAGATGGGATTGGGATCGGGCAATGATGGTGGCGCGTTCTTCCTGAGTGACCTTCAATTTTCCTGCGGCTGTGGATACGACCGCTTCCAATGCAAACTGGGCGTATTCAGCCAACCCCTGTCTCCGGGCGATTGAAAAAACACTCATGGTTAATCCAAATACCGTAAGGTGGTGTCCAGGGCTTTGGTTGTATTTCACTGATTCAATGAATCTTTGGACAACCCGTTCATCTTGAAGAGGGCGAAGGCGATTCAGATAATCGCGTCCCATGCGTGTACTGGAAGGCATGAGGAGTAACCACTCAGGATGTATGCCGGCTAAATCCTGATCCAGTGCAATAAGCTCGTCGGCGTGGCCACGTGCAGACAGTCTACTGGAGTGAGTAATGGCTGGGAGTTCAATCGGCTCGAGCAGGGTTGTCTGGTAGCGTTCCAGCAAAATTTCAAGATCGGCAGTTGATTGAAGCGGGGCTAGTCCCAGAGTTTGCGTGATGGTGTCCGCACAGAGCACGGTTTCCAGTGCGTCTAACTGTGCCTCATAGGGATGCTGCCTCACGTGGGGCAGGGAACCGTTTGTAGGTGCGGTAAGCACGGCTGATGTTGGCTATTTTTGGCAATTTTGCAAACAATCTCGCTGCATTTAAATAGGATTGCCACAGGTGTCCCTCAAAGATAGTCTTTCCCACCGCGAGAGCGTAATAGGGATGCAGACCTGTACACGACCTCAACTTTATTGTTATTGCCGATAATCTCCCCACAAGGAGCTTTTTGCTTTTTAGCCAACCCGTTTTAATATCAAGGATACTTTAGCTGATTTACAATATGGCAAATCAAACCGCAGAACAGCCAGTGGCCCCTGCCGACGCGGGTGCTGAAAAGCCCAAATATCCGGGAATCCCGGTGACGTGTAACGGTAATCAGCTTGTTACTCAATGGGTGGAAACAAGGATTACTGAGGGAGGGGTATATTACCCGATTACCCCCTCCACTGAAGGTGGGGAAATCTATCAGCAGGCCTTTGCTGAGGGCGCGTTGGATGTTTGGGGTAATCAGAAATTATCTATTGAAGCAGAAGGAGAACATGCTGCACAGGGTGGAGCGACAGCGGTGGCGATGACTGGCAAGCGGGCCGTCAACTTTACCTCAGGGCAGGGTATTGTGTATGCGATGGAACAGTATTACCACGCACCCGGCAAGCTTTCGACCATGGTTTTGGAGGTGGGAGCGCGTGCTCTGACCAAGCACGCTCTCAATGTTCATTGTGGGCACGATGACTTTTATTCTGCTCTGGACACGGGTTGGACAATGTTGATGGCTCGTGATGCCCAACATGCGGCCGATCAGGCAGTGATCCTCCGTAAATGCAACGAATTGACTCTGAACCCTGGCATGAATATTCAGGATGGGATGCTCACAACACACTCCGAGCGGACTTATCGTGCGCCTGAAGCGGATCTACTGCGAGAGTACTTGGGCGCACCTGATGAGCAAATTGATTGCCCAACAGAGGCCCAGCGTGAGCTTTTCGGGTCAAAACGCCGGCGCGTGCCTGAAATGTTGGATTTAAAGAATCCGGTCCTTTTAGGACCGGTGCAGAATCAGGAGCATCATATGAACGGGGTAGTGGCTCGCCGTGATAATTTCAATGAGCCGATTCTTGGATTTCTTGAACAATGTTACGATGAGTTTGCTCAACTGACAGGGCGCCGCTATGGACTGATTCAGGAATACAAAACAGAGGAGGCGGAAACAGTATTTGTTTCTCTAGGCTGCGGTGCGGAGAATGTTGAAGCTGCCTGTGATTATCTGCGTGAGCAACGAGGCGCAAAGGTGGGGTCTATTCACATTAATGTCATTCGACCCTTCCCTGAAGCGGCGATTATCAATGCCTTACGCGGTAAGAAGAACGTGATTGTGCTTGAACGCACCGACGAAGGCATGGCGGGCGACAATCCCATGGGGCGTGATATCCGGACTGCCCTGAGTAAGGGGTTGGAATCGGCCAAGTACGGAGGTGAATTGCCAGGAATTACTTCCGAAGAAACGCCGCGGATTTTCAGGGGCAGTTACGGGCTCGGTTCTCGGGATTTCCGTCCTGAACACACCATGGGAGCGTATGAGTTTGCCACAGGACAGACAGCTCGGAAGGATGGCAAGACAGCGACCGACGGGGAGACTTATTTCACCTTAGGGATCGATCACCCTTACAGTGTGATTTCCAAGGATACACCATCTCTTCTGCCTGAAAGGGCAATAGCGGTGCGTTTCCACTCGATCGGGGGTTGGGGAATGATCACGACAGGAAAAAATCTTGGTGAGATCATTGGTAAATTCGGTCAGATTATTTCCGAGCGTAATCCTTCTTACGACGATTTGGGCCAACTGGAAGACAAGCTCTTTATTATGGCCAACCCGAAATATGGGTCAGAGAAGAAGGGTGCACCAACCAACTACTTCCTTACCGTTGCTCCAGAACGAATTCAGGTAAACTGCGAGCTCAACCATGTGGATGTGGTGCTGTGTTGTGATCCCAAGGCATTTACCCACACCAATCCGCTTGAAGGTATAAACAAGGGCGGGAGTATAGTATGGGAATCAAGCGAGACACCAGAAACAGCTTGGCAACGTATCCCTGCCAAGCACCGTCAATTTATCAAAGACAATAACATCCGTGTGTTCATTTTGCCCGGATTTGAGATTGCTCGTGAAGCGACCAATAGAGCAGATTTGCAGTTACGAATGCAGGGCAACACCTTCCTTGGAGCCTTCTTCAAGGTGTCGAGTTTTCTGGCTGACCACAATATTGGTGAGGAGGAGTACAGCGAGATAGTTCACAATCAGTACGAGAAGAAGTTTGGCCGGTTTGGGGCAGCTGTAGTGGAGTCCAACATGAAGGTCATGGTTGGGGGTTTTGAGCGAGTAACGGAAATTCAATATGGTGAGATTGAAGATGCCGATACATCCAGCATGCGTAATCCGATGTTGGCACCCAAGACTGCTTCAGAAATAGAGATGCCCGCAACTGCAGGATGCGATGCCAGTGGTTGCCCAAGTTGCGCTCCACCTGAAGGCCAGGAACGTGCCCCCTTTCAGACACTGGAAAAATTCGATTCTGAGTTTCGTAATGACCTTGGCTATCACCAGCCTTCGGGCGCCTTTGCGAGTTTGGCGGTGATGGGTGCGGCAAGCGGGGCGACGCAGAGCAAATATGTTGCCCGACGCGAAACGCCAGTTTATATCGCCGAGAATTGCACCCAGTGTATGGAGTGCATTACCGCATGTCCGGATACTGCTCTTCCAAATACTGCTCAGGATCTTAGCACCATCCTTGTTACTGCGATACGAAACTATGTTGGTGACAAGGAGTCGGCGAAGGCGCTTCTCAATGAGGTGGCTGGTTTGGATGAGCGTTGTCGTGCAAAGATGAATGAAGTTGTCGCCGTCAAAGGGAAGGAGCCCTTGAAGGATATTTTACGTGCTGAAGTGGATCGGCTCACAAGTATTGATTCTGCTTCAAGAGAAGAGTTTCTCCACATTATTGACAAGCTTCCACTAGCATATAACGACGTTACTGCCATCTACCGGAGCGTGGAGAAGAAGAATCCCGGGAATGGAGGCATCTTTTCGATTTTTGTTAGTGATCTATGTAAAGGTTGTGGAGAGTGTGTGCAGGTGTGCGGCGATCACGATGCATTGCGCATGACCCAGGAGACTCCGGAACTTAATGCGGACCTCACAACTGCCCAGGTATTCAGTCGTTTGCTGCCCGATACCAATCAGAAATTTCTTGGCCTGTATAACGATGATAGTCCAGAGGCTTCCCGCGAAGCAGCCTTGCGCAATCACCTGATGGTGCGGCGCAACTATGAGGCTCTGGTTTCGGGTGATGGAGCTTGTGCGGGGTGCGGAGAGAAGAGCGTATTACGTGCAGCCGCCTCAGTGACCGAGGCTTACATGCGTCCACTCTTTCATAAAAAAGCTGCTCGTTTACGTGAGAAGGCTAACAGCTTGGAGCAGAATGGAACGGCCAGACTTGATGCGCTTAAGGTCCGTAGTGAGGATGAGTATAATTGGTTTAAGCGGAGTGTTGCCCACTCAGTCATGGGATTGGGCGGTGAGAATGATAAGGATACCACCCGCCGTTTGGAAAAACACGGAGAGATAACCGATCAGGAAATCATTGATGCATTGATCGCTGTGATGCGGCAGGATGCCTTTAACCACCGTGATTTGCAGGCGATTGATGGTCGCATGGCCAATGGTATGAGTACCATGTATATGGGTGCCCATACCGGGTGCAATACGGTATATGGTTCTACACCACCCTCCAATCCGCATCCCTACCCTTGGATGAATTCGTTGTTTCAAGACGGGGCAACCATCAGTTGGTTGATCGGTGAATCTGCGGTTTTGAATCATGCTCGTCGTTCAGTGGCACCGGAACGTTTGGCGACTTCCTTGCTTGAGCGTGAGAATGATGTAAGCAGTGAGCGTGAGTATTTTGAATTGACCCATTTGGATGATGCCCTGATGACCGATCAGGAAATTCGGGAAATGCCCAAAGTGTGGGCCATCGGCGGTGATGGTGCGATGGGTGATATTGGTTTTCAAAATGTATCCAAAGTAGTGCTGCAAAATCGCCCCAATGTGAAGTTGCTCATGCTCGATACACAAGTGTACTCCAATACCGGTGGTCAAAATTCCGACAGTTCGAATATGTTGGGAGGTTATGACATGAACCAGTTTGGAGTCGCATCACAAGGCAAGCTCATCGAGAAAAAGAGTGTTGCCGAGACTTTTACCGCTGGTCATGGTTCACCGTATATTGCGCAGGTTTCGATGGCAAACTCGGCCAAGTTGTACAAGGCGATGCTCGACGGCTTAGAATACCGAGGCACAGCTTTTTATCAGTGTTATACATCATGTCAGCCTGAGCATGGTGTGCCTGACGACATGAGTGCTGATCAGGCCCGTACAATTCGAGATAGCAGGGGAATGCCTGAGTTTATCTATAACCCACGGGGCGGTGAGACGATACAGGAAGGTTTTGAGCTTAAAGGAAACCCCTCCATCAAACGAGATTGGTGGGAGACCAAGTATCCTTCTACCGGTGAAAAATATAATATGACGGTTGCTCACTGGGCGACGACCGAGGCGCGGTTCAGGCGGCACCTCAAAGAAATTCCTGAAGCGCAAGTAAGTGAGTTTATTCATATGGACAACATTCTTACTTTGATTACACAGCAGGATGTTACTTACCGGCGAGTGTTCGATGAAGGACACCATGCTTACGTGCCAGACTGGGGGGTTTATTTTAAGGCGGAGATCAATGGGAAATTCAAATATTACACTGTAAGTCGCCAGATGGTACTCTTCCATATTGAGCGGCGAAAGGCTTGGCGGATGCTGCAGAGCCGAGCGGGCATAGAGAATGAGGATTATGCCGCCCAAAAGGTCCTGCTAAAGAAGCTGGAGGATGGGCAACTCTCACGTGAAGACCTCCTCGATCGTGGTGCCGTCCTTATAAATGAGCAGATAACCGCCTCAAAAGAGGCCTAGAGATTTTCTGTAGCTTACGAATTAAATCACCACCTTCCCTAAGCTTATTGAGAATCTAATTTAGAATTATTCTAAATATAATTGACTGTCTCACTTTATTGTTTGACGGTTTCCTTAACGCATGGAAGACGAAAGGGCACGCACGGTATTTGTGCCACCGCGCCGCGAGCGTAGTGTGGTGGAGGCTCATCTCGCAGAGGCGGGCTTACGCCCGACCTCTCAAAGGAGCCTTGTCTATGAGGTTCTATTGGGTCATGCCAAGGAACATCCGACTGCCGATGAGATTTTTATTCAGGCGAAACAGGAGAAGCCGGATATCTCCATGGCAACCGTCTATAACTGTCTTGATGCGTTGGTAAGGCATAACCTGATCAGGCAAATGCACTTGGATCGTGCAGCCACGCGTTATTGTCCAAACATGCATGAGCACGCACATTTTCTTTGCGAGGAGTGTGGTGAAGTTTCAGATTTTGAAGGGCAAGCTAAACCGCGTCAGAGTGGGTTCAAGGTGCCTCGCGAGTTTAAAGTGACTCAGGTTGAGATGAATATGCGCGGTTTGTGCCCTGATTGCACAGAAAAAGGGGTGTCCCGATGAGCAGCGAAAGCGAGGTAATTGATCAGTATGTCGAGCAGGAATACAAGTGGGGTTTCTATACGGATGTAGAAGCAGACACCTTGCCTCCAGGCTTGGATGAGAATGTAATCCGTCATATCTCTGCCAAGAAGGAAGAACCAGAATGGTTGCTTGAATGGAGGTTGAAGGCTTTTCGGCATTGGCAGACGATGAAAGAGCCGTGTTGGCCGCAAGCGAAGTATGAACCGATTGATTATCAGGCCATCAGTTATTACTCGGCACCTGGCGCAAAAGACAAGGATCGGCCCAAGAGCTTGGATGAGGTGGATCCTAAATTGCTTGAAACCTACGACAAGCTGGGAGTGCCCTTGCACGAGCGTGAACGATTGGCGGGGGTTGCAGTAGATGCGGTATTCGATAGTGTTTCGGTAGGCACTACGCACCAAGAGGAATTAGCAAAGCACGGTGTGATTTTTTGTTCCTTCTCCGAGGCTGTGCGTGATCATCCTGAGCTAATCCAGAAATATCTAGGGTCAGTCGTGCCGTACACAGACAATTTTTTTGCCACCCTTAACTCGGCGGTATTTAGCGATGGTTCCTTCGTATACATTCCGAAAGGTGTACGCTGCCCGCTTGAACTTAGTACTTATTTTAGAATTAACGCAGCTGAGACAGGGCAGTTCGAGCGGACGTTGATTGTAGCCGATGAGGGCAGTCATGTGAGTTATCTGGAGGGTTGTACTGCTCCGATGCGTGATGAAAACCAGTTACATGCTGCAGTAGTAGAACTGGTGGCGTTGGGAGATGCTGAGATAAAGTATTCCACGGTACAGAACTGGTATCCCGGGGATGAGGATGGCAATGGAGGAATATATAATTTTGTGACCAAACGGGGTGTCTGTAGAGGGGCACGATCCAAAATCTCATGGACGCAGGTGGAGACTGGCTCGGCAATCACATGGAAATATCCAAGCGTTATTTTGCGGGGAGAGGAGTCGGTTGGGGAGTTTTACTCTGTAGCCCTCGCCAATCTTGCTCAGCAGGCTGATACCGGCACAAAAATGATCCACCTGGGTAAAAACACACGCAGCACAATTATCAGTAAGGGTATTTCAGCTGGGAAAGGGCAGAATAGTTATCGAGGGCTTGTGCAGATGGGTAAGAATGCGACTGGTGCCCGTAACTTCACACAGTGTGACTCGCTCCTCATTGGAAGTCGTTGCGGAGCTCATACCTTTCCCTACATTGAGGTAAAGAATCCCACGGCCAAAGTGGAGCACGAGGCAACGACCTCGAAGATCGGCGAGGACCAGATTTTCTACTGTAACGCCCGTGGCATCGAGACGCAGGATGCGGTGAATATGATTGTGAACGGTTTCTGCAAGGAAGTCTTCAGCGAGCTGCCGATGGAGTTTGCCATGGAAGCGCAGGCGCTTATGGACGTGAGCCTCGAGGGCAGCGTTGGATAATTTAACATGTTAGAGATTAAAAATTTGGAGGCTGGCGTGGACGGTAAGACGATTCTCAACGGGATCGATTTGTCAATAAACGCCGGGGAAGTGCACGCCATCATGGGGCCAAACGGTAGCGGCAAGAGTACCTTGGCTCAAGTGTTGGCCGGCCGCGAGGGTTACGATATTACCGCTGGTTCGGTCAACTACAATGGCCAAGACCTGCTTGAGCTTGGGCCTGAGGAGCGAGTGCACGAGGGTTTCTTCCTGGCTTTCCAATACCCTGTTGAGATTCCCGGTGTGAACACCACCTACTTCCTGCGCGCTGCGGTGAACGCTGTGCGCGAGCATCACGGAAAGGAAGAGCTGGATGCAGTGGGTTTCCTTAAGCTCATGCGAGAAAAGATTGAGCTTCTGGAGCTGGATGAATCATTACTCAAGCGCTCGGTCAACGAAGGTTTTTCCGGTGGCGAAAAAAAACGTGCCGAGATTTTGCAGATGGCTCTGCTCGATCCGAAATTTGCCGTTTTGGACGAAACTGATTCAGGATTGGATATTGACGCACTTAAAATTGTGGCCAATGGCGTAAACCAACTCAGGCGGAAGGATAACGCGCAGTTGGTCATCACCCATTACCAGCGGCTGCTCGATTACATTGTGCCTGATCATGTGCACGTGTTGGTCGATGGGCGCATTGTAAAATCCGGCACCAAAGAACTCGCCCTTGAGCTAGAGGAGCGCGGTTACGACTGGATTACCGCAGTGCAAGCTGCTTAGAATCAATGGTTGCCTCAGCTCAAAATTGTGAAGACGTCGACCGCCTTCTCGCCGTCCTACCTGAAAGCGATGCTGCCGGGCGTGCCCGCTTTGCGGAGCTGGGCTTCCCTGCCTCGCACGATGAGGACTGGCGTTTCACACCGATCAAGCCGATAACCGAGTTGGACTTTACAGCTGCCGAGGCCGATGTTAGTGCCTCGTTTGAGGGCTGTGCGTTCACAGAGATTGATGGACCGCGATTGGTGTTCGTCAACGGACACTTTTCAGAGGGCCTTTCGCAAATCGGGAATCTGCCTGCCGGCGTGGAAGTGCGCAACCTCACCGCCAGCGACCTCCTTATGTCGCATGAGACTGGGGATGCATTCGCTGCTTTGACTGCTGCGACTTTCACGGGCGGCCCCTTCATCAGTGCGGCGGATAATGTGGAATTTGAAATACCCGTTCGCGTGTACTACCTCAGCACCGGGAGCGAAGGTGCCACGGCGAATGTGCGCGGCTATATCAGTGCAGGTGCCAACAGTAAATTGACCGTGCTGGAAAGTTGGACGGGAACGCAGGCTGATTATTTCAACAACGGCTTCACTGAGCTGCATGTCGCCGACAATGCGCATGTGGAGCATTTGAAGTTTCAGGACGAACATGCCGGTGCTTTTCATGTTGGTGCCGTGCACGCCACGATGGGTCGTGATGCCCATATGGCCCATCACTCCATCGCACTGGGTGGACGGATCGCGCGTAACAATCTGCGCGCGCATTTGAACGGTACGGGTGTTGAGGCGGTGTTCAATGGCTTATACCTACCGCGTACTGGACAGCTCATAGATCATCACATGGTAGTGAACCACGCTCAGCCGTACTGTAACAGCCACGAGTATTTCAATGGGATCTTGGATGACGATGCGCGCGCCGTATTTCATGGCCGTATCCACGTCCATAAAGGCGCGGATAAGACGGACGCCAAGCAGACAAACAAAAACCTTCTTTTGTCTGATAATGCCACAGTGAACACCAAGCCGCAGCTTGAGATTTATGCAGATGATGTGAAGTGCACCCATGGTGCCACGATCGGTCATATGAATGATGAACAGATTTTCTACCTGCGGGCTCGGGGTTTGAATGAAGTTACTGCTCGCCATATGATTATGCACGCATTTGCGGGCGAGATCGTGGAACGGATTGAGTGCATACCCGCCCGTGAGGAGCTGGATCTGCTCGTGTGGAAGCGGCTGGAGGAGGGCGGTGATAAATGAGTGCGACCGGTCACAGCATTGATGAGTTGGTAGGGAATTTTGAGTTGCTTGGTGATTGGGAATCGCGTTTTGCTTACCTCATCGATCTCGGAAAAGAATTAACGCCTTTCGATCCAGTTGATCGATGTGATCAAAATCGCGTACATGGCTGTCAGGCGCAGGTATGGCTGAAGATTGAGTCAGTAGATGATGGCCGTATCAATATCGTGGCAGACAGTGACGCCTTTATCGTCAAGGGTCTCATTGTTGTGTTGCTTGCCATTTATTCAGGCAAGACCTCAGAGGAGGTTTTAGCCATTGATGGTCAGGCTCAACTGGACCGTTTGCAGCTTGCGTCACACTTGAGCCCAACACGCAAGAATGGCCTATATGCCATGGTTCAACGTGTGCGTGAATTAGCGGAATTGGAGAAGGCGATATGATGGGATCTGAACAGGTGGAGATTCAGCGTGAGGTGGAGGCTTCGGTGGTGCCTTCAGGGACGAGAGTGACGCTTGAGAAAGGCGAAGCTGCGACCATCACCCAGTCTCTGGGTGGTACTTTTACCGTGGTGGTGAACGGCAACATGTTTCGCATCGATGGAAAGGATGCGGACGCACTCGGGAAGGAACCACAGCTTACGCCTGCCGAGCTGGAAAGTAAGGTTGAAAATCCCGAGGATCTCGAAAAATTATTATGGGATCAGATGAAGACCTGTTACGATCCGGAGATTCCTGTAAATATTGTCGATCTGGGTCTGATATATGACTGTCACCTTGAGGAGATTGAACCAGGGAGTCATAAGGCGAGTGTAAAAATGACCCTCACCGCACCTGGTTGTGGAATGGGGCCGGCTATTCAGGCGGATGTGGAAAATAAGATTCTTTGTGTGGAAACGGTTGATGCGGTTGAAGTTGAACTTGTGTGGGAGCCTCAATGGAATCGAGATATGATGACCGAGGCCGCACGGTTGGAGTTGGGAATGATGTGATGAGCAGGTCTGTGGCCATTGCCAAGGTGGACGACATTGCCGTGGGCAATGGCAAGGCCTTCGAGGTTGGGGAGAAACGCATTGCAGTTTTTAATGTGGAGGAGAGTTTTTATGCCATCGATGATGCCTGTCCTCACGCTGGGGCGTCGCTGGCTGAGGGGTATCTCAAAGATGGGAATGTCGGTTGCCCGTGGCACTATGCGGAGTTTGATCTAACTACTGGCGACCACCACCATGCGCCTGCGACCTGCGGAGTAAGTGTGTACCCTGTTGTTGTTGAAGGTAATCAAATCAAAGTAACTATAGCATGAGTGTAATCGATGCCTCAATTCGTGAAGATTTCCCTGTGCTGACACAGGAAGTCAACGGGCATCCATTGGTCTATTTTGACAACGCCGCCACCACGCAAAAGCCGCGGACCGTGCTCGAGGCAGTCCAGCGTTACTATGAGCACGACAATGCCAACGTGCATCGGGGCATCCATGAGTTGAGTAATCGCGCTACTGCCGCTTATGAAGCGGCCCGTGAACGTGTGGCACAGTTTATTAATGCGCCAGACCGTGCCGATGTCATTTTTACCCGTGGAACCACTGAAAGCATTAATCTTGTAGCCGCGACGTGGGGGGATGCAAATCTGCAAACAGGGGATGTGATCCTGCTGACCGAAATGGAGCACCACAGCAATCTGGTGCCATGGCAGTTGCTAGCCCATAGAACTGGTGCCGAGCTTCGCTTTATTCCGGTTACTGGGGATGAAGGGGTACTGGATCTTGCCAATATTGATACGCTTCTTGAAGGTGTGAAGATATTGGCCCTTACGCATATTTCCAACGCCTTGGGAACCATTAATCCGGTTAGGGATCTGTGCAGTACTGCCAAGGCTATTGGGGCGTTGTGTTTGGTGGATGCCGCCCAAAGTGCGGGGCATCTACCTCTGGATGTGCAGGCGATAGGTTGCGATTTTCTTGCATGTTCGGGACATAAACTCTGTGGACCCACGGGAATAGGGGTATTGTATGCTCAGTCACACCTGCAGAAAGTGATGCCGCCGTATCAGGGGGGCGGAGAGATGATTTCCAAGGTTGAATTTCAGGTATCCGAGTTCAATGTGCCACCACACAGGTTTGAGGCCGGCACGCCGAATATTGCCGGAGCGGTGGGGTTGCATGCGGCTTTGGATTATCTTGATGGGATTGGACTTCAGGCTATTGGTCAACATTCCTTTGAGCTGGCGCATTACGCAAAAGAGCGATTGGCAGAATTTGATGGAATCCGTTTTTTTGGACCGACAACAGAGCACGCAGGCGTGGTGAGCTTTGTGCTGCCAGAGGTGCATGCGTTGGACCTTGCTACTATGGCCGATCAGCAGGGTGTTGCCATCCGAATTGGACATCACTGCACGCAGCCTTTGCATGAAAAATTTGGGGTTCCGGCCACTGCGAGAGCCAGTTTTTATTGTTATAATACCCGTGATGAGGTGGACTTTTTTATCGAGGTAATGCAAAAAATTATTAAACTTATAAGGTAATCCTATGAATACAGATACAAAAGAAACGATCGGTTCTGAATCAACAATGGGAGAGGTGCTTTCTGTCTATCCTGGTGCTCGAAGGGCTTTGTTTAAGAAATATCATATCGGAGGCTGTTCTGGCTGCGGGTTTTCGATGAAGGAAACATTATCAGAACTCTGTGTCCGTAATCAGAGGTTGGATATTAATGAGGTTATGGCACATATCCGTGATAGCCATGATATTGATGCAGAGATATTGATTGAACCAGAGGCCTTGAAGGAATTGCAAGAGACCAATCCAGACCTCAAAATCCTCGATGTTCGGACAAAGGAGGAGTTTGAAGCAGCTCGAATTGAAGGATCAATTCATATGACAGCGCAGGTTGGCTCGAATACAAGCTGTGTTACCACTGCACAAGACCTTCTTCATCAGGTTGTTGATAATTGGGATTCTGAAGAACTATTTGTAGTCGTTGATCATCAGGGAGAACAGGGATTGGATGTGGCCACCTATTTTTTAGGGCATGGCATGAAGCAGGCGCGTTGTTTGCGTGGCGGGATTGACGCTTGGTCGCTGGAAATAGACAGATCGGTTCCCCGTTATGAATTCACCTAATCCAATGGAATCGGAACCTCAGCACGATAGAGGAGCATCGGATCAATCCGAGCAGGGAAGGCATGAACAGACCGGAGAGGATGAATCACAAAAGCCGGAAAAAACCCCGTCTCTTCTGGATAGTCTCTCAGATCCCAAAAGGTTGACGGGCAAAAGAATCAGGATAATTAAAGACGAAGATTAACAC
Source organism: Verrucomicrobiota bacterium (assembly GCA_030747505.1). Classification (GTDB taxonomy): domain Bacteria; phylum Verrucomicrobiota; class Verrucomicrobiia; order Limisphaerales; family UBA1100; genus UBA1100. The sequence continues at coordinate 14,375 of JASLKQ010000002.1, forward strand.
AAGAGAAGGCAGGTAAATCTTTCAGTAACAGCCGCCTTTGAAACGGTTTCGCTGTAAATTGAATTAAGGTGGACACAAAAAACCGCACCCCTGGAAGGGTGCGGTTGTAATAATTATTAATGATAGCGGATTGTTCCAGCAGGGCAGACCATACTGTTACCAATCACGGTCGCCTCTGCCGCGGTCCCTGCCGCCGCCTCTGCCGCGGTCCCTGCCGCCGCCTCTGCCGCCACCACCGCCATAACCTCCGCCGCCGCCGCCACGGTATCCACCACCGCCGCCGCCGCCGCGATCTTCACGCGGGCGCGCTTCATTCACGGTAAGCTTTCGCCCCATGAATTCAAAATCGTGGTATTTTTCAATGGCTGCTTGAGCCTCTTCATCAGAAGACATGGTCACAAAGCCGAAACCTCGTGATTTTCCGGTTTCCCGGTCCTGAAGGATGACCCCATCGGTCACCGTTCCGCATTCTCCAAACAGTTCTTTTAGATCATCATCATTGGCGTCCCAGCTGAGGCCGCCTACAAACACTTTTGTTCCCATAACTAACTTTTATTTATTATTTTGTGACAAAACTCCATATCGGGGTGTTGTTGTTCAAGTCGCAAGATGCCCGTCTTGCCCGGGAAAGGCAAGCGGTAAAGCATTATCCGGAGGTGATTTTTTTGTAGGCTTCTCCTTCGTTGATGGTCGGTGTCTCGGGCCGTCCCTTGTAATGATAAATGAGGTTCAGGTTGTGGATGCCCAGTAAATGCAGGATGGTTGCGTGCAAATCGTGGACGTGCAGACGATCCTTTACGGCCCACAAGCCCAAGTCGTCGGTGGCACCAATAACCTGACCTCCCTTCACACCTCCGCCAGCCATCCACATGGTGAATCCGGTGGGGTTATGGTCACGTCCGTCACCTTTTTCGCTCATGGGAGTTCGACCAAATTCGCCACCCCAAATAACTAAAGTGTCATCAAGTAGGCCGCGGGCCTTGAGGTCTTTGAGTAAACCAGCAGTAGGCAGGTCACTTTGGAGGCATTGACGGCCATGATTGGCTTCCATCTTGGAATGTGAATCCCATTTACTGCCTGCTCCATGATAAATCTGGACAAATCGGGTACCTCTTTCGACCAGTCGTCTGGCTAGAAGGCAGCAGCGGCCGAAGGGTTCGGTATCCTTGTTTCCAAAACCATATAGCTTCTTGGTTGCTTCTGTTTCCCGGGTAAGATCTACTGCTTCGGGGGCCGCTGCTTGCATTTTATAAGCCAGCTCATAACTGCGAATCCGTGCCTCGAGTTCGTTGTTACTCTTGCGCTGTTGGAGGTGTTCCTCATTAAGGCGTCTCAATAGTCTTAGTTGCTTGCTTCGCATTTCGGGGCTTACCCCTTTGGGTAGGCCTAAGTGTTTGATCGGGTCCGCGCCATGATTGAATCTTACACCCTGATGTACAGCTGGCATGAACCCTGCACTCCAATTGCGAGGGCCGTTGGTGGGCGTGGCTGAGGTATCGGTCATCACGACAAAGCCGGGGATGTTTGAGTTCTCGGTGCCAAGACCATAATTGACCCACGAACCGAGACTTGGTCGGCCACCCAGAGGTTGGCCCCGAGTTCATCTGGCACACCCCACCGCTGTGGTTGATGCCGTTGGTCCAGCAGGATCTAATTACTGCGATATCATCCATGCACTTTGCAGTATGGGGGAGCCAGTCACTGACCCAAAGACCGCTTTGACCATGCTGTTTCCATTGGCGCTGGCTGGGAAGGATAGGCGATTCTGTCTCACCCATGGCTGTAATCGGTCTCTTAAAACTATCGGGCATGCGTTGGCCGGCAAGCTTTTGGATGAGTGGCTTGGGATCAAACAAATCCATATGGCTAGGTCCACCCTCCATAAAAAGGAAAATCACGCGCTTTGCTGTGGGCCTAAAATGCGGCTGTTTGATTGCGTAGGGATTATCGTGATTAGCAGCGAAGGTGGTGTCACGTGAGAGTATACCGGTTAGCGCCAGTGCGCCGAAGCCAGCTCCACCGCGTAGGAGAAAATCACGTCTTGTATCAGAGGAAAAACTTTTGATCATGTTTAGTCGATATAAAGGAACGCGTTTGCGTTCAACAGTACGTGGCAATATTCGGTGAGTAGCGCCAGCCTGGGGGCTGCAGCTGTCGGGGCACCGACGATCTGCAACGTGTTTTCATTGCCTGAACTGTCTGCATAAAAATCGGCTTTGGTAAATTTCCAATGAGCGAGTGTGTCGGGGTCGGAGGCTGGTTTCTTTAGTAGGGATTCTTCCGGAGCCAGCACGCGGTTGGTCAGGCGCACGTTGCCGATCAGGCCGTCCCACGAGTGATCCTGTGTCTGCGCACGCCCGCCAATGATGGGCGCTTGCTTGGTCGCGTAATGCTTGTTTTTGGCGAACGGCTTAGTTGTGGTTTGCAGTGGGGCTTTAGGCTTGGACAAGTCCTGTAAAATAAAGGTTGCCTTGCCAGCCCCGTTGTCATCGAACTTTAAACTCAACCCCACGTAGTATGGCTTATTCAATTCCGGGCGCAAATTGGAGGCGATTACTTCGTATCCATGATCGCCGCGTTGAGGTACTCCGATCAACTGCAGGATTAGGTTGCGAGCCTGATAGGCACTCTTGGTGCTGGTGATGCCAAATGACCAACCGGGTGTGGCCTTGCTGCTGTTCCATTGGGAAATAATTGTGCGCACCGATGCGTCAGTAAACAGTGAGTTTAACTGAATAAACGCTTCTGCGGTGAAATTACCTTCAGGCAGTAGGCCAGGCTTGATAACCTCTAGACTCCGTTGAGGGCCCTTAGGTGAAAGCATTGCGGCAGGCGTGGGTTTGGCAGTTTTTAATTCACCCACCTCTGGGTTGGCTTGTTTTTGGGTGATGATCGGTTGGTTGGCTGGTGCGAGAAAGGCTAACCCGAGCGCGAGTTGGGAATCAGTGGCCGGTTGTCCTGTAGTGAGCTCATGCGCGGCCTGAATCTGCGCAGCGGAATTATTCGGATGCAGCTTTGCCAGCCGCCGGGCAAAACCCGCGGCGCGGTGCCGAGTCCAGTCGCTATTTATCAGCAACAGTGACTGCATCGCCGTGGTGGTCACGCTGCGCTTTGGCATGTGTGAAATATGGTCGGGCGTATCAAAGGCGTGCATTACTTCATCCGGCTTGTTTCGCATCACCTTCCGGTACACCGAACGCCGATTGGATTTTTCGGCATCCACGCTTGGGCCGCCTTCTTTCAAATCCAGTTGCCCGGCTATAGCCAGAAGACTGTCGCGTACCTGCTCGGCGCTCATACGTTGCACGTTGGCTCGGGCAAACCATGTGTTCTCGGGGTCGGACTGCTCCGCAGCGCTATTGGAGTTGGCTTGCCGATAGGTGGCACTGGTGACCATCAATCGGTGTAACTGTTTTAGGCTCCAGTCTTCGGAAATCAACTGTGTGGCCAGCCAGTCCAGCAATTCCGGATGCGAGGGGGGTGTGCCGAGCTTGCCAAAGTCGCTGGTGTTGGCTGCCAAACCACGGCCGAAATGTTGCTGCCATAGGCGGTTGGCTAGTACACGCGCGGTGAAGGGATTATCGCTCCGTGTGATCCAGTTGGCCAACGCCGTGCGCCGGCCGGTGGATTGCAGTCCGGCCGGTGGTGGAGTGATGTGCGCCTCGGCGGGGTCCAGCAAGGTGAGGAAACCCGGTTGCACGAGGATATCTTTTCCTGGGATGCGCGTTACCGGTGCAATGGGGCCGGCGTCGCTCACTACAAACTTGATCTCCGGCAGCGGTTCGGGCTTCTTTGACTCAAGCGGCTTCAATGCCATCCGCAGCTTTTTCCACTCCGCCTTAGTGTCGCCTTTGAGGCGCTCGGGTAATTTAGACTGTTCCAGATCGAATTGGCGGGAGGCCATTTCAGCGATCTGTCGCTCGTAGGCTGTACGATCTTCGGGATGTTTGCGGATCATCATCTTGATCTTGTCGATGAACTTGTCAAACCCTTCTCGCGTGGCGTGTTTCAGGAGTATAGGTTGCTCAATAGCCCGCACCTTGCGGCGCAAGGCGTCTGTTTCCATGAACCATTTTTGTGTGGCTTCAAAATGTGCTATGCGCTCAGTCACAGTTCCCACAGGCATTGACGCGCGCGGTAGCATCGCCGCGAAGAAAGCCTGCATACGGTAGTAGTCTTTTTGCAGGATAGGATCAAACTTGTGGTCATGACAGCGCGCGCATTGCATGCCCAGACCGAGAAATACATCTGCGGTGACATTGGTCACATCGGCTAAAACCTCAGCCCATTGCGTTTCCACATCGCGCTGGTTGTGTTCATAAATCCAATGGCGCAAAAACATCGTGGCCGTCAATGCCTCACGGTTGCCCGGATCAATCTCATCGCCGGCCAGTTGCTCGCGCACAAAACGGTCGTATGGCTTGTCAGCGTTGAAGGACTTGATGACGTAATCGCGATAGCGCCAGGCTTCAGGGCGGAAGTGGTCAGCCCGGTATCCATCAGAATCGGCGTATCGGACGAGGTCCAGCCAGAGCGACGCCTGCCGCTCGCCGTAGCGTGGGCTAGCCAACAGGCGGTCAACCAGTTTCTCGTAAGCATCCGGTGAAGGATGCTTGAGAAACGCCTCCACGTCCGCTGTTGTGGGAGGCAGGCCCGTAAGATCAAACGTCACTCGGCGAATCAGAGTGCGCCGGTTTGCGGGATTGGCCGGCGTGAGTTTTTTCGCGTTAAGTTTGCGGGCGATAAAATGATCAATCTGGTTTCTTGCCCACTTCCCTCCATTCTTGGGCACCGCATGCTGGCGCACCGGTTGAAATGCCCACCACGCCCGTTCCTTCTTCGTGAAATTCTGCGCTGAAACTGTTACCGCCCATAGGCAAGTTAAAATGGCCCAGAAGAGTTTCATTAAGCCAATATGATGCGACTTGAAACGGCATTATTCGAACAAAAAATTACTGAATCGCTTTTCGTACCGCGTTTAGCAGTGATGTGTTTCCTTTCACATCCTGACCTAATTCCCAGATCATAACTCCTCCATAGCCTTGTTGGAGGGCGTAAGCTGTTTTACGCGATATGGTTGCAGGGCCGTTGTAGTGATAACCGCCTGCTTCGTCGCTATTGGGTTTGGGGCGGTACCTCTCGATGAGTTCGTTGTAAGTAAGTGCAGTGCCTTGGCTGTTTCGGCCATAAAACGGGAGGCCTAGTATCAGTTTTGCCTTGGGCACTTTGTTCCCTTCCCATTGTTTGATGTCTTTTAGTGCTCCGGCGAAGGGAGCGTGAGGAGTTCCTTGGTCATAAGCCATGATATGAAATCGGTCGATGAAGGGAATGGTTTCGGCCTTGATATATTTACCCCAACCAGCAACCGCCACGGTGAGCCAAAGCCGATGAGGAGCGAAGGCATGCTTCAATTCTATAAGCAATTTTTGGTAATTATTTATCTCAACTTCGGTCTTGGGGTGTTCCCAGTCGATGTCGACCCCCTGCAATTTGTGCGTGCGGACAAACGTGGTTAGGTTGCTGATGAAGGTTGCGCGTGCTGTGGGATTGGCTGTCATTGGAGCAAAACCGCCTGATAATTCCCATCCTCCAACACAAATATGGACACGGGTACGTTTCAAGTGAGCTCTGGTAGTGAGTTTTTGTAAAACGGCAGGCTTTACCCTTGAAGTATCCAAAGATCCATTGGCCTTGGGGGATATTGAAAAGAAAATTATATCCGTTAATTTCTCGACGGACAGCGTATCAATTATACTTGTACGATAATGCGGCAAATAGCCGGTTACAATCGGCACGGCTGCCTTTGTGCTGAGACTGCAAAGGAGATATGTAAGTGCCAGCCAACGCATCCATTATTCTCCAATTATTTTAACCAAGAGGCGTTTGCGGCGGCGGCCGTCAAATTCGCCGTAAAAAATCTGTTCCCAAGGCCCGAAATGTAGATTCCCTTTGGTTATGGCTACCACTACTTCACGGCCCATCACCTGGCGCTTGAGATGTGCATCGGCATTATCCTCTCCGGTATTGTTGTGTCGGTAATGGGTGATGGGTTCATGTGGTGCCAATTCCTCCAACCAACGTTCGTAGTCTGCATGCAGACCGGACTCATCATCATTAATAAACACACTGGCTGTAATATGCATCGCGTTTACGAGGCACAGCCCTTCTTGGACACTACTTTGGGTGACGAGCTCCTCCACCTGGGGTGTGATATTGATAAATGCCCTTCGGGTCGGAACATCAAACCACAGCTCTTTGGTGAGAGATCTCACGGTTTAGGTGGATACGGCGGCCGAAATGGAATCTCCCATTTCGGTGGTGCCAACTTGTCGTGCTTGGGGGTCTTCTGCATTGAAAATATCCCCGGTACGAAGGCCCTGGGCAATGGCTGAACCGACGCCCTTATCGATGGCGTCTGCGGCTTCGTTTTCACCAAAGCTATGCCTCAGCATCATGGCCGCTGATAATATCTGGGCTATAGGATTGGCAAGGTCTTTGCCGGCAATGTCTGGGGCCGTTCCTCCGGCTGGCTCATAGAAGCCGAAAGTTTTTTCGCCATTGGTGACACCGAGGCTGGCACTGGGAAGCATGCCGAGTGAGCCGGCCAGTGCAGCGGCTTCGTCGCTAAGAATATCGCCGAACATGTTCTCGCAAAGCACCACGTCAAATTGGGTGGGTTTGAGCAGGAGCTGCATGGCTGCATTATCCACGAACATGTGCTCGACAGTTACCTTAGGATAATCGGCAGCCACTTTACTGACCACATCGCGCCAAAGTACTCCATTTTCCAGTACATTTGCTTTGTCGATGCTTGTGAGGTGTTTATGGCGCAGCTGCGCGCTCTTGAAGGCTACGCGAGCAATGCGTTCAATCTCGCTAGTGCTGTAGACCATGGTGTCAATGGCCTGGGTTTCACCATTGTCGAGAGTCTCGGTGGTTTTTGGTTGGCCAAAATACATGCCACCAGTCAACTCACGGACCACCAGCATATCGATGCCTTCACCCTGCCTTTCGGCTTTGAGCGGGCAGGCGTGGGCAAGTTCAGTGGGTAATCTAACGGGGCGAAGGTTGGCAAAAAGACCGAACTCCTTACGAAGGGCCAGTAGTGCTGCACGCTCAGGGCGCTCCTCCTTGGGGATCGTGGGGTCGCGGTCAGGCAGGCCGACTGAGCCGAATAAAATTGAGTCGCTGGACCGGCACAGTTTCAGTGTGTCATCCGGCAGAGCCTTGCCCGCTTCATCGATCCCTGCCCAGCCGACCGGGGCTTGAGTGACGTCCAGTTGAAAGCCAAATTTATCCTCGGTTGCGCGTAGTACCTTTAATGCCTCGCGTATCACTTCCGGTCCAATGCCATCACCTGCCAAAGCGGCTACCTTGTATTTGCGGTTACTCATGAGAGCGGGTCAGTTTAGGCTTCTCCATGATGCGGGTGAAGAAAAATGTGGGGATAAGAGCGGCTTGATAAGAGCGCTTAGGATGCTGATGACTAGACATAATGAGTATTCGGCATCGAGTTACAACCGTTGGTTCTTTGGATTCGGCTCGAAAACTGAGTGCTCAAGGCAAAGTCCACAAGGCATGGACGCTTGCAGTTGAGGCGATTACATTACGGCCGTTTCATCCTGAAGCATATTTATTTCTCGCTGAATTAGCAGAGGGACTGAATGATTTACAGCTTGCCATAAGATGTGTAGCTGAAGCTGAAAAACTAGCCTTTAACTGGCCTAAAATCAGTGAAGCTCGCGGTCGTCTCTCGGATTGTGAGGGAAAGAGAGCAATTGCTTCGGACGCCCTAACGTGTCCCCAGGTAATGCAAGACCCGCGCTTGAGTATTTGTATGATCGTTAAAGATGAAGAGCGTTTCATTAAGCGATCTTTGGAATCAGTCCATACAATAGCCAATCAACTTGTGGTGGTGGACACAGGGTCAAGAGACAGAACAGTTTCTTTTGCCGAGGAATGCGGGGCAGAGGTTTACGAGATTGAATGGAACAATGATTTCTCTGGGGCCAGAAATGACTCCCTTCAGTATGCCACCGGCGACTGGGTATTAATTCTGGATGCAGACGAAATTGCTGAGCCAAACAGTATCCCCGCACTGAGGGCATTTATAAATCAAACCGATTATCTGGCAGGGACCATAAGAAACACTAGTGCCGGCCCCGACCCCAAAACCGCACCTGTTCCACGACTGTTCCGGAATGTACCAGGCGCATATTTTACCGGTCGGATTCATGAACAGGTGTTCCCGTCTCTAGAGTCCAAAGTAAGTGAATGGGGCATGAAAGTGACTGCCTGTGATTTCGAGGTAGTCCATTATGGCTACTTAGATGACGTGAAATCTGAGAAAGGTAAAGTGCAGCGCAACCTTAAGTTGCTGGCGCAAGCGATTCAGGAATCTCCGGATGATCCTGCACTGCACATGCATTACGCCATTGATTTATCCAATGCTGGTCAACTGGACCGTGCTATTGAACAAGGGGCACGAGCTCTGGAATTATTGAATGGTTGCTCGATTTCGAGGGTTTCTCCTGACATCCGAGACCGACTCCTTAACGTGCAATGCAATCACTTGCTTGTTGCGGGGCGTTTTCAGGACTTGATCACTGTTGCAAACAGCCCGGCAGCGTTGCTATCAGGGCCGAATGCGTCCGTGCAATTTATGAATGCAATTGCTCACATGAGTTTGGGGGATGCGCACAGTGCTATTCCCCTTCTCGAATCGTGTATTGAGGGGCGAAATCAGCCCGTTGCAATTCCGCATGTGTCGGATTTGATTGGCTCCCAGCCTCATATCTTGCTTGGTAACTGCTATGCGCGTGTGGGGCAACTACACATGGCTAGGCAACAATATGAGGCGGTATTGGTAATCGATCCGGATAATGGGGAAATATTGAGACTGCTGAAAGCCCTCGGCTAGTTTTAGGGATGATGGGTTTGGACGTGAGTATAAGACGCGCTTGATTTCTACCTGCTGAGAATTAAATCTAAGGTATGAGGAGGGTTTTAGTGTCTTTGATGGGAATGATGTCCCTACTGGGGCAGGCGGCGGATTTACCGAAACATCCGAAATTGCATGCGGCCATCAATGCCCATTTGTTGGATGGAACAAAAAATTATTTTGGAGCGGGTCCATTTAAGTCAGTGGCCCCATCGGAGTATAGACCGCACCTTATTGATTTGAATGGTGATGGGATCAAGGAGGCATTAGTGCTAATGCTTGGCCGCGACTGGGGAGGGACGGGGGGTCAAACACTCTTAATTTTCCGTGGTGTTGAAAAGGGATTTCAATTTAACGGGCGTATGACCTGTGTTCGCTTTCCCATGGAAGGGTCAGTCTGTGTGATGAAATCCAAATCCAACGGGTGGCGGGATTTGGCCGTACGTTTGCGAGGTCGTGGTGCTGGCCAAAAATACGCGCATATGAAATTTGGAGGTACGCGCTATCCTCTGAATCCAACCACTGAGCAGGAACTAAGGGGTTGGCCTGGGTCCGACTACATTCTCATTTCCGGTGATGGCACAGCCAAGGCCTTGCCGGAACGTGGCACCTATTTCTCTGGTGTTTTGGGGAAATCCATTCGAGTTCAAGTAAGGCTTGAGCATGATAAAGGTAAGGTAACAGGGGAATATTTTTATGAGAAATACGGTACACCCATTCAACTTGCAGGGACAGCGAGTGGCTTGCAGGTTGTGCTGAAGGAAATCATTAAAGAGCAACCTCAAGCGGAATTAAGGTTAAAGAAAGGGCCAAAGGAGTGGGTCGGTGAGTGGAAAAGCCTTGATGGAAAGAAACGCTTTCCGCTCCGCTTAAATCTCGTGGCAACCGAGCGGACGGGGGAGTATTCAGGGCTGTTTGAATCACATGTTCAAACATGCTATCCGATTTTGAAGGGCAAGGCTGGAGATCGATTTAATGTGCTTTTGGCTAATGTTTTCAATCACAGATACCAGAAAGCGGTAGAGGAATACGGGGAGGAACTTAAATCTGGGGATGTGGCAGAGGTCGGGGAATCTATGAAACGCTGGAGTCACGAGGATTCTGCTTCGATTCGCTATTTTTCAGATGATCTAATTAGTGTGAGGGGAAGTAATTGGCACTACACCGGAGGGGCTCATGGCAATAGCTATTGCTTCAATCTGAACTATTGGTGGAATAATAGAAAGGCCAAGGCCTTGGAATTACCCGATTTATTTGATTCCAAAAAAAATTGGCGTAGCAATGTGGGGCGTTTTATTCGCTCGGACTTGAAAAAGCAGGGAGCGTCCTGGCCTCCCAAGACTGATTCTGAAGCAGTTGAAACCACCTTCACCTTTTCACCATCTGGGGTGGTGTTTCATTATTCTCCCTACGCGGTAGGCCCCTATGCAGAGGGGTATTATCACGTGCTTGTGCCCTACTCGTTTCTTCAGCCGATTTTGGATAAAGCTGGCCCCTTGGCGCGTTGGGTAAAATAAGCTGGTTTTCATAGTTATATTGTTTTGGTCTGCTTACGCGTGAAATTGCCGTTGACCCTTCCCGTCTTCCCCGCCTACCCTCCTGCCTGAACCCCTAACATTTAGAATTAACAGACTTATGAGTAATATTGTTCCTCTTATCAGTTCCGGTACCAAGGGCCCGTTGGGTGTGCTGCACCTGCCTCGTCTTTGGCAGAAAGTTTCCCTCGAAGCCGCAGGTAAAATCGCCGATGGCTATCCGGGCATTGGCGCTGGGTATGACAGCATGGTGATTGCCGGGCTTGGGCTCGATGCTGAGGCCGTGCGTAGCTATATCACCAATGAAAAACCGACTTACACGCAGTTTGAGGCGTGGATCCAAGCGCAGGAAGGCGCGACGCTTGGGGCCGACGCCATTGGCGCTTTGAATGACTCGATCGCTGGCTATAACCACGATGCGGACACAAAGGCGGGTATCTTGGCTGCGACTGGCCTCTCCGAAGGTCCAGATGATGCGATTAACCTGAACAATCTAGACGATTGGCAGGAATTCCACGCTGCAGAGATTGCAGGCTAAATCGAACTTAAAGCAAATCACGCCGGCGCTCTTCGGAGCGCCGGTTTTTTCTACATCACCCGCTTTATTGCACGACCTAGACGGGAGATGCCTTCCTCGATATGCTTGATACTCGCACTGCCAAAGCTTAGGCGCATTTGATGGTTGGGCTTGCGTCTTGTGGCATCATCGCAGTAGCACAGGTTGCCTGGAACATAGAGTACCTTTTGTTTAAGGGCTTCTATGAAGAGTTTACTCCTTAAGCCGGTCTTTACTTTCTTTGGCAGATTGACCCATAGGTATAAACCCCCTTCAGGATTTTCCCATTTTACTTTTTCTGGAAAATGCTTTTTGCACGCGCGAGTCATGGCGCGTGCCTTGGATGCATATCTTTTGCGTAGCTTTTGTACATGCTCTTCGTAGCTTCCGCTTTCAACCGCGCTGCTGAGAATCTGCTGAAGGAAATTTGCCGTCCCGAAATCGTGGTTTCCTTTCACGCGAGCAGCGGTTGTGAATAAAGGTTCAGGCAGGAAGCCGTAACCCACCCGTATGCCGGTGGCAAAAGGTTTACTGTAGGTGCTGGTATATATCACGCGGTTAGATGCATTATGAGATGATAGTGCGCTGGGGGTGTCTTTGTCGGAAAAACTCAATTCGCGGTAGGCGGCGTCTTCAATGAGATAGATAGGGTGGCCTGCAGACTTTTCGTAGCCCTTTAATATTTTCAGGGCTGCTTCTTTTTTGGCTGCGCAAGTAGTGATCCCCGTTGGATTACTGTGATAACTAACAAGGTAAAGAGCCTTTAACCGCGCCAGTTCGCCCGATTTTTTTAGCGTTTCCAGAGTGGTTTCCAAGGATAAAAGATCAAGCCCATCCGGCTCCATCCGGATGCCTTTACCGAGGACTCCGTGACTTTGCATGATGCCTAGGTACACGAAATAGGACGGATCTTCTACCAGTACAATATCGCCGGGATCGAAGAGAATCTCATTCAATATATAGAGCAACTGTTGGGAGCCATGTGTAATCAGAAATCGATCAGGATCATAACCTTTGGCCTGTTTGGGGCACCCATCCATTCGGTCCAGACGTTGGGCTGTAAGCTTGCGTAGGGGTTCATCCCCGTAGGTGGTGCCATACTGCAGGCGTGAAGGGCCCTTATTCCCCTTCAAAAGGTCTTTAATGATGACACGGGTTTCGGCAACCGGCAGGGAGGGGTTATCGGTGAATCCGGCGGCCAATGATATCAGCCCAGGCCGTTCCAAAGCCTCCCGCATGAGCCATGAGATAGGCGGTTCGGTGGTGCGTTTTGCCAGTTGTGAAAGTGCCCTCACTGGCAAGGGAGCATGGGATAAACCCGACTGGTGTGCGAGGGAATTTCAAGACATCCTCGACGAGAGGACTTGAGCGGCGTAATTTCTTCGTGTGGTTATAGCGCCATTGAAAATAGCCGACCGACAATTTGCCTCGCGCCTGATTTTAGGTACGGGAAAATTTGCCTCACCTGAGCTGATGCGCGATACGCTGGAGGCCAGCGGAGCCGAGATGGTTACAGTTGCTCTGCGCCGCGCCGATCTTAGTGGTCAAAATGATCCCTTCGCCAATATTCTGGATTTCATTGATTCGGACCGATTCCTACTACTGCCCAATACGAGTGGAGCGATGAATGCGAAGGAAGCGGTGCGTCTGGCACGCTTGGCAGCAGCGGCGGGTTTGCCAAAGTGGGTGAAGCTGGAGATTCATCCTGATCCCCGCTATCTGCTACCGGATCCGGTGGAGACGCTTACTGCAGCGGAGCAGTTGGTGAAGGAAGGTTTCACGGTTTTACCCTATATCAACGCTGATCCGGTGATCGCCAAGCGCCTTCAGGAAGTGGGTTGTGCCACGGTGATGCCTTTGGGGGCACCCATTGGAACCAATCGAGGAATTGAAACGCGAGATCAGATTCGGATTATTCTGGATCAGGCTACGGTGCCTGTAGTGGTGGATGCGGGTATTGGTGCACCCAGTCACGCGGCTGAAGCGATGGAGTTGGGGGCTGATGCAGTGCTCGTAAACACGGCCATTGCCGTGAATGATGACCCTTGCCGCATGGCCTGTGCTTTTGCCAAGTCCGTTGAGGCCGGGCGGATGGCTTATGAAATCGGAATGGGAGAAGCGAGCGATAGCGCTCGGGCAACCAGTCCGTTAACTGCTTTTTTGGATGAGTAAGAATACGCTTTCGATTCCCCGTGTGAAGCGCCTGCTGAGTGCTGCAGCCAAGAGCCGTGTGCTGGTGGTGGGTGATGTAATATTGGACCAATTCTTGTGGGGTAAGGTGAAACGAATTTCACCGGAGGCTCCGGTGCCGGTAGTGGAGTTTGAACGGGAAAGTTTCATGCCAGGCGGAGCCGCCAACGTGGCGCGTAACCTGACTGCACTTGGTGCAGGAGTGGAACTCTTTGGATTGGTAGGCAAGGATGATGGAGCCAGGCAGTTGAGGGCACTCCTCAAGGAGGAAAAAGTGGATGGGGGTGGTCTTAAGGTGGTTAATGACCGATTAACCACACTTAAAACGCGGGTCGTGGCTCATCATCAGCAGGTGGTTCGGATTGACCGTGAAACGAATCAGACCGGCGATCTACGGATTACGAGGCGGTTATTGAAGGCTGTGGAAAAGGATATAGGCGGGACTGATGCCATCATTGTTGCTGATTACAACAAGGGGGTTGTAACCCAGGAGCTTCTTGAAGGTTTGCGTGGGTTGTGCCGCCCTCGAGGTATTTGGTTGAGCCTGGATCCCAAGCCAGCACACCAGCTTGATGTTATGGGGTTATCTTTGATTACCCCCAACCGCAACGAATTATTTGAATTGGCGGGGATGATCGATGAGGTTCGTCACGAAAACCCATTGCGTGATAAGCAGCTTATGGCGGCTGTGAAGGTCGTCCAAAAACAATATCAACCTGCCCTTCTGCTAGTCACTTTAAGTGAACAAGGTATGCTTCTGGCCCAGCGTGGAGCACGCCCGGTGGTGATCCCCACCATGACGCAGGAAGTATACGATGTGTCCGGAGCGGGCGATACGGTGATTGCCAGTTTTACTATTGCTATCGCAGCGGGAGCTTCACCACTGGAGGCAGCACTCTTTGCCAATCATGCAGCGGGAGTTGTGGTTGGAAAATTGGGGACAGCAACGGTTTCTCCCAAGGAGTTGTCGGCAAGTTTCAAATGAGCCGCGCTGTTTTCCTTGATCGCGATGGAACGCTGAATGTAGAGCGACATTATCTGCACGATCCGGAGGCTCTGGACATTATCCCTGGCGTGGGTCCGGCATTGAGACGACTGATAGATGCGGGATTTGATCTCTTCATCGTTACCAACCAATCGGGCATTGGTCGGGGATATTATACTGAAAATGACATGCACGCGGTGAATAAAAAACTGGCTGCAGAGCTGGAGGCTGATGGCGTGAAATTTGTGAAGGTGTATTATGCTCCCGAAGCTCCCGATCAGGATGGTCCCGGGCGTAAGCCAAGCCCGAAATTTCTGCATGATGCTGCTTCACAATTCGATATCAACTTGGAGGAGAGCTTCATGGTGGGAGACAAGATAGCTGACTTGGGATGTGGCTGGAATGCCGGGGTTAAAAAGAGTATTCTGGTTCGGACCGGATATGGAGCAGAGCTTGAGAAATCGGAACCAGAGGCTGTGTCAAAGGCGGTAATCGTTGATGATGTCGCTGGAGCAGCAGATTGGATTTTGACCAACCCATGAAAATTATCGGCATCATTCCGGCCCGGTACGCTTCCACGCGCTTTCCTGGGAAGCCCCTGCATATTATTGCCGGCAAGCCATTGATTCAGCATGTGGTGGAGCGCTGTCATGGTGCTTCGACTTTAAGCGAGGTTATTGTGGCCACCGATGATGAGCGTATTGCTGAGGTAGCACGCAAATTTTGCAGGGTGGAAATGACTAGTGCAGACCATCTCAGCGGGACCGATCGTATTGCTGAGGTCGCCTCTCGGATGGATTGTGACGGGGTGGTCAACGTACAGGGCGACGAACCTTTAATAGCTCCAGAGGTCATTAATGCAGTGGCTGAAGCCCTCTTGCAAAGCGAGATGACGACTGCCGCTTCGCTTGTGAACAACATTTCGGACTATTCGGATCCCAACGTGGTGAAAGTCGTTGTCAGTTCGGAGGGTCGCGCCTTATATTTTTCACGCCGGACGGTTCCATATGTGCGTGATTTTGCCGAGGAGAGTCCCAAAAAACAATTGGAGGCCTTCCCGTTTTTGAAGCATCTGGGTATTTACGGATACCAGTGTAAAACACTGCAGCGGTTGGTTGAATATGCGCCCTCCCCGTTGGAGCAGGCCGAAAAGCTGGAGCAGTTGCGGGCGTTAGAAAACGGTATTGAGATCAGTGTGTGCCAAGTGGAGTATGAGGCCATTGGGGTTGATGTGCCCGAGGATGTGCAGCGTGTGGAGCCGTTGCTCAAATAGATGAAGTATATTTTTTTGACAGGCGGTGTGGTCAGTTCCCTTGGCAAAGGGCTTACAGCCGCCTCTCTGGGCACCCTGCTTGAGGCGCGCGGTCTGAAGGTTGCCCTTCAGAAATTTGATCCATACCTCAACGTCGATCCGGGAACCATGAGCCCCTTCCAGCACGGTGAGGTATATGTTTTGGATGATGGGGCTGAAACGGATTTGGACCTCGGCCATTACGAAAGATTTACCCACTCTGAGCTCACCCAGTTTAATAATCTCACCAGTGGGCGGGTTTATCTGACCGTTCTGGAGAAAGAGCGGCGGGGTGATTATTTGGGCAAGACTGTGCAGGTTATCCCGCATGTGACCGACGAGATTAAAAATCGGGTCACCGAGCTGGGTGAACAAAGTGGAGCTGACGTGGTAATTACTGAGATTGGGGGGACTACTGGAGATATTGAAGGACTCCCTTTTCTTGAAGCCATTCGTGAATTTGCCCTTGAGTGTGGGCGGGACAACGCGATTTTTGTGCATGTGACCTACGTCCCTTATATTAAGGCCGCCGGTGAACTAAAAACCAAGCCCACCCAGCAGTCAGTAGCCAAGCTCCGCGAAATTGGTATTGCCCCTGACATCCTGATTTGCCGAACCGAGAAGCCCATTGATGAGGAGATGCGTAAAAAGATTTCGCTCTTCTGCAATGTGCCTTTAGAGGGGGTGATTGAGGAAATTGACGTGGACCATTCCATCTATGAAGTCCCTCTGATGCTGCAACGAGAGAATATGGATGAGCTCGTTTGCCAGGAACTTGGCCTGAATACTCCCCCGGCAGATATGAGCACTTGGGAGGATGTCATCAAGCGGATTATTGAGCCGAAATACAAGGTGCGTATTGGTGTGATCGGTAAATACATAGATTTGCAGGATGCCTACAAAAGCGTTTATGAAGCAGTTACCCACGCTGGAGGAGCCAATGATTGTGCCGTTGAGGTGGTGCGTGTGGATTCAGAGGATATTGAACGGGATGGAGCGGCTACACATTTGGGAGAGCTTGCCGGAGTGTTGGTACCTGGTGGGTTTGGTGAGCGCGGGATTGAAGGGAAAATCCTAGCTGCCCAATATGCCCGGGAAAATGATGTGCCCTACCTCGGCCTCTGTCTGGGGATGCAGATTGCTTGTATCGAATTTGCACGGCATTCCCTAGGGTTGGAGGGAGCCCATTCCGCTGAATTCTCTCCCAAGACCCCCCACCCCATCATTGCTCTTCTGGATGAACAGCAGAATGTAACAGAGATGGGAGGAACCATGCGCCTTGGGGCACAAGCTTGCGCTCTTAAGCCTGGAAGCAAGGCCGCCGAACTCTATGGCACGCAAGAGATCAGTGAGCGGCACCGGCACCGTTATGAATTTAACAATGTCTACCGGGAAAAGTTTGAGGCCAAAGATTTTGTATTTAGTGGCACCTCTCCTGATGGGAATCTTGTGGAGCTAATTGAACTCAAGGAGCATCCGTACTACATGGCTACTCAGGCACACCCCGAATTCAAGAGCAAACCCGTGCATGCCCATCCCCTCTTCGCCGGCTTCATTAAAGCTGCGCACGAACGTACCATCGGCAAGTAGCTGTGACTTATCAGCAAGCCATTGATTGGCTGTATGAGCTCCGTTTATTGGGTTCCAGGCTAGGGCTGGAGAACCCCCGCCAGCTGGCTGAGCTTGCCGGAAACCCTCAAGATAGGCTCAAGATCATCCATGTTGCGGGGACTAATGGTAAGGGCTCGGTTTGCGCTATGTTAGAATGCATTTACCGAGTCCAAGGATATAAGACAGGGCTCTTTACTTCGCCGCATCTGGTCAGTTTTCGGGAACGGATTCAAGTGAACCGTGAATGGGTTTCTAAGGAGGATATCATTCAGCAAGTTGGAGTAATGCAAATGCGATTGCAGCAGTTTCCTGAAGATCAAACACCCACATTTTTTGAAGTCATAACGGTGATGGCCCTCGAGTATTTCGCGCAGTGTGACTGTGACGTTGTGTTATTGGAAACCGGTTTGGGAGGCCGATTGGATGCGACCAACATTGTGAACCCCATTGGCTCGGTGATTACACCAATTTCTCTAGACCATCAGCAGTACCTGGGTGAAACAATAGAAGAAATTGCCGGAGAGAAAGCTGGGATTATCAAACTTGGCATTCCTGTATATTGCGCGAATCAGCAAGCTTCGGTAATCGAGGTAATTGAGCAAGTGGCTAAAGATCATGATGCGCCCTGTGAGTTGGTTGCGGATGGGGAAACTAATACTGCACTATCAGGACGACATCAGCGCGAAAATGCGACACTGGCCAAAATGGTTGCAGAAGAGGCAGGGGTAACCGTTTCGTCTGTATCGATCGTTCAAGGGCTACAAGAGGTCCAATGGCAGGGCAGGCTTGAGTGTGTGGAAAAGGGGAGCCAAAAATTTATCATTGATGCGGCCCATAATCCTGCCGGAGCCCAGGCTCTGGCAGGTTATTTAAAGGAAGAATTTCCAGACCAACGCCCTTCTTTGCTTATCGGCGTATTGGCGGACAAAAGCTGGAAGAATACCGTAGAGTTACTTTCGCCTCTGGTGAGTTCCATCATATGTGTTCCTGTCGGGAGTGGGAGAGGTTTGGTGCCCGGTGAATTGGCCACTTTTGCGCACCTCCACTGTGAATCGGTTCAAAGCTGTGATTCATTGACGGAAGGATTGGAAAAGTTGACCGAGGAGTCGTTGGTAGTGGTTGCCGGCTCAGTATACCTGATTGGAGAAGTCATGGAGCAGCTTGGTTTGGTGGAGTCAGCCCAAGAACAGGCATTGAATGATTGGAAAATATAGAACCTGATTGCAGATATCATGGAAGAGCTCAGAAAAAGAGACAAAATGACACTATTGATATAGAGACATATAGTCTCTTTTACAGTTCGGTTAATATTACTTATTCCATTATTTCCCTAAAAAAGCGCCTTTGTTGGTTTAATGGTCATGGCATGGATTCTGATATTAACAGGATAAACTGAGGCGCCTATGGCGGGACGTTTCGGTAAAGATTTAATACCGCCTGAAAGGAATAAAAATGAACACATTGAGTATCTGGAATCCTATTCATGATATGGATGAGTTGTTTCACAATCGACTAGCCTCGGTGCTGGGTGGTGAAGGGTTGGAGTCGACGACCTGGTCGCCAGTTGTGGACATTGAGGAAACCAAAAATGGCTATGTCATTCGCGCTGAATTGCCCGGCTTAGATAAGGATCAGGTTAAAGTCGTCGTGGAGGATGGTATATTGACCTTGTCTGGCGAACGCAATCTTGAGCGCACGGTAGAGGGTAAAACTTTTCATCGTGTGGAAAGATCACACGGTACATTCAGCCGGAGTTTTACGCTGCCAGAGGCAGTAAACTCCGAAAGTGTGGAAGCAAAATTCAATGATGGGTTGCTCGAGATTCACGTAGAGAAGCTTGAGGAGTTACTTCCTAAAGCGATTGAAGTGCGTGTGGAATAATCACACCAACCGGGGGGCATGAGCTCCCCGGTATTTGATTTTAACCCTGAGGGGAAAGGCACGGTAATGATGGATAAACTAACACAAAAATCACAGGAAGCTTTGCAAGGTGCTCAAGCACTTGCGAGGGATTATTCGCATCAAGAAATTGATGGACCGCATTTGGCGCTGGCGCTATCCCGTCAGTCCGAATCCATTGTGCCGACTTTATTACAGCGTGCGGGTGTCAATCTACCAGCTTTCCAGGCCGACTTGAATGAGGAGCTTAAACGCCGAGCGAAGGTGGATGGAGTGAATTCGAGTGACGTGTTTTTAAGCCGTGATCTAAAACAGGCTTTTGACAAGGCTCAAGATGAGGCCAAAAAGCTGGGAGACGAGTTTCTTAGTGCCGAACATATGTTGCTTGGGTTGGTGAATTCAGGTCGATCCATGAAAAATATATTCTCCGCGCACAACATTAAGCGAGAGGTGCTTTTGGAGAAAATAGGCGAGGTACGCGGTAATCAAAGAGTTACTGACGAGCATCCTGAGGCCAAATTTGAAGCCTTGGAAAAATACGGTAAGGACCTTACCGAGTTGGCGAGGGCGGGAAAAATTGATCCGGTAATCGGGCGCAATGATGAGGTTCGGCGTGTCATGCAGGTGCGGGCACGGCGCACAAAGAATAATCCCGTTTTGATAGGTGATCCAGGTGTGGGGAAGACGGCCATTGCTGAAGGTTTGGCTCGCCGGATTGTTTCTGGCGATGTGCCTGATTCATTGAAAAACAAGAAGTTAATTGCAATGGATTTAGGCGCAATGATTGCAGGCGCAAAATTTAGGGGAGAATTCGAGGATCGTCTGAAGGCATTTTTGAAAGAGGTTGCTGCGGCTGAAGGGCAGATTGTTCTCTTTATTGATGAGCTACACACGATTATTGGTGCCGGCAACGCAGAAGGTTCTGCAGATGCGGCAAATATGCTGAAGCCTCAACTTGCACGCGGTGAATTGCATTGTATTGGGGCCACCACGCTTGATGAATACCGCAAGCACGTGGAGAAAGATCCGGCGTTGGAGCGGCGTTTCCAACCGGTCAAGGTGGATGAGCCGACGGTGGAGGAGACTATCGCGATTTTGCGCGGGCTCAAGGAGCGCTATGAGGTGCACCATGGTATTCGAATTCAGGACGGAGCTCTCCTGTCGGCTGCACAACTCTCAAAGCGTTACATTGCTGATCGTTTTCTTCCAGACAAGGCAATTGACCTTATGGATGAAGCCGCCTCACGCCTTCGCATGGAACTCGATTCAATGCCCGTGGAGATAGATCAGCTCGAGCGGCAGATTCTGCAGCTGGAGATTGAAGAGACAGCTCTAAAGAAAGAGAAGGATTCTGCTTCTGAAGAACGTCTTGGGAGTTTACAGAAACAACTGGCAAACCTTAAGGAACGCACTGCCAAGCTTAAGGGGCAATGGCAGGATGAGAAGGCGGCCATCAATGCGGTAACTATCATTAATAGCCAAATTGAGGAAGCGCGACGCGATCAGGAGGCAGCAGAACGGGCGGGGGATTTGTCTACTGCTGCAGAAATTCAGTACGGGCGCGTTCCGGAATTACAGGAAAAGTTGGTAGCGGCCAAGGAAGCCATCAAGGAACAGAATGGGAACCGGCTTTTGAGCGAGGAAGTGACGGAGGAAGACGTTGCCCGCGTGGTAGCCACATGGACGGGTATTCCCGTGACCCGCATGCTGGAAAGTGAGCGGGCGAAACTGGTGCGAATGGAGGAAGGTTTGCATGAGCGGATTATTGGCCAGGATGAGGCGGTTACAGTCGTGGCAAATGCCGTCCGCAGAGCACGAAGTGGCTTGCAGGATCCACAGCGTCCGATGGGTAGCTTTATTTTTCTTGGGCCAACAGGAGTTGGTAAGACTGAGTTGGCGAGGGCCTTGGCTGAATTCCTCTTTGATGATGAGCAGGCTATGACGCGCATTGATATGAGCGAATATATGGAGAAGCATAGTGTATCACGCCTGATTGGAGCACCTCCGGGATATGTCGGTTATGATGAAGGCGGTCAACTCAGTGAAGCAGTGCGTCGCCGGCCCTATAGCGTGGTCCTTTTTGATGAGATCGAGAAAGCGCACCCAGATGTGTTCAACACCCTTTTGCAAGTGCTTGACGATGGTCGTCTTACCGACGGACAAGGCCGTACGGTCGATTTTCGAAATACCGTTATCATCATGACCAGTAATATCGGGAGCCCTCTAATCCAACACCATTTTGCTGAGGGTAAAGCAATGGATGAAACCCTGAAGGAAGGGGTGATGGATCAATTGAAACAATATTTCCGGCCTGAGTTTTTGAATCGTGTGGATGATAGTATTATTTTCCGCAGTTTGGATGAGGCTGAATTGGGAGCCATTGTAGACATTCAGCTTTCTCGAGTGGATGATCGATTGGAGGATCAGCAATTGACCCTTGCTGTTGATTCGAGTGCCCGCGCGTTTCTTGCCAAGGCGGGGTATGATCCACAGTTCGGTGCTCGCCCGCTCAAGCGCGCCATCCAGCAGCATCTACTGGACCCCTTGGCCTTGAAACTCCTTGATGGGGATTTTAAGCCGGGTGATTCGATTTCAGCAAAAGCGAAGGCGGATGAAGTGGAATTCTCGCTTGCTGAATAGGTTGAGTGAACGGTTCTTTTACTTGTAGAGAAGAAATTCTGCTCGGCGCTTCCTGAACTGATTTAAATCCTCTTTCCATATGTTTTGGATTTGAGACAGGGAATCACCGTCTTCAATGGCCTTTAGGGTCGCAGAGTGACAAAGGAGCCGGTTGACTTTGCTCAAAGGGAAATTTTCCGGGTACATTTGATGGAGAACACGTGCAATTTCAATTCCTAAAGGAACAGACCGAAGAATCTTTCGGTCGGTAATGATGATGTTTACACCGCGGCAGGGCCGGTCTTTATGAATACTGGCCTTTGGAGTAAACTTGATGGGGATGAACCTGACTCCAGGTTGTTGAAGATCATTCAGTGAGCGGGCAAGTTTCACGTCATCAATGTAGGGAGCTCCAATGATTTCAAATGGTGTGTCAGTTCCTCTTCCAACTGAAAGGGCGGTTTCCAATAATCCAATACCTGGATAAAGAATTGCCTGTGTGAGGCTGCGCATATTGGGAGATGGGTTGGTCCACGGTTGGCCTGTTTCATCAAAAAACTTGCCGCGAGACCAGCCTTCCACCTTCACCACCTGCAGATTGGCGTCGTAACCCCGTTCCTTATTGAACATATGAGCGAGCTCTCCCACGGTCATGCCGTGTTGTATGGGTATGTCATGGAATGCGATAAATTGACTTGGTCCTTGCCGGATTGGTCCATCAACGATTTGGCCTCCAATGGGGTTTATCCGGTCCAGGACTATGAACCGAATCCCTGCTTGGGAAGCCGCTTCAATGGCTAAGCCCATTGTGGAAATATAGGTGTAAAACCTGCATCCAATATCCTGGATGTCAAAAATTAATGCATCCAGACCAGCCAACTGCTCAGCGGTGGGTTTGCGAGTTGCCCCATAAAGACTGAAAATTTTCAGGCCGGAATTGGTATCTGTGCTATCGCCAATTCTTCTATCCAGCGTGCCATGGAGTCCATGCTCGGGGCTGAAGATGGCCCTCAGCTCCAGATTTTTGGTTTTAAGGAGTAAATCCAAAGTTAGATGACGTTTTAGGTTATGTCCGGTGTGGTTGGTTATTAGACCCACTTTGAGTCCTTTTGGAAGAATAGCAGAGCGAGCATGCAGAACGTCAGCCCCATTCAAAACTGGGGCTAGGGAACTATGTGTTAATCTAGAGCCTTTACAGCCTGCCCCCAGCAGACCTGCGGCCAACATTAGACACGGGAACTTGGTGAATTTTGCATTCGTCATGAGTTAGGTTAAGGAGGGTAGACAACTTCACGGGGCTTGGCCAATAATTGCTTTAGAGGGCTCTTCTTTCAATTGATTTGTAGAAGGGTTCAATTTGTGAGATATATGCCCCAGCCGATGGATTTCCTCAGGGGCATTTTCAATACTTCGCTGGGCCGAAAGTACATTATGGCCATTACAGGGGTTGGCCTGTTCGGCTTCATTATTGGGCACTTGATGGGTAATCTGTTGGTGTTTGTGGGTCCCGCAGCGTTGAACCAGTATGCGGCCAAGCTTCATTCGATGGGACCGCTTCTCTGGGTGGCCCGATTGGGACTACTGGGGATGGCGGGGTTGCATATCTGGTCAGCCATCAAACTTACCACCGAAAACCGTGAGGCACGGGTAGTTGAATATGAAGAGGGGGTGAATCCGGTGGACGGTCATCGTAGGGACGATATCGTGGCTAGATTCGCTGCGCGTACAATGATATTTAGCGGCCTGATTATTGCCGCCTTCGCATTTTACCATCTGGCGCATTACACGTGGAAGGTTCCCCAGATCAATGGTCTGGAGGTAGACTTTGAGGAGGAGTTTTTTGTTCATGAAATGGATGGAGAAAACAATCAGACCGCCTTTGTTACGCCGCTACCTGAGGGAGCAGGCAAGGAAGGTGAACATGCAGCAGATGTATACAGGATGGTCGTTGCAGGGTTTAAGGTTCGGTGGGTTTCCGGTTTTTATGTGATTGCCATTGGTCTACTCTGTTTTCATCTGAGCCACGGGCTCAGTGCAATGTTTCAATCATTGGGCCTCAATAACAAAAAATATGGACCCTTACTGGATAAGTTCGCCATTGGCGCGTCTATACTCATTTTCCTTGGATATATATCCATTCCTGTAGGCGTCCTCGTTGGGGTGGTTAAATAGCATGAACTTGGACGCCAAAATACCAACCGGACCGATGGCCCAGAAATGGGATAAGCACCGCTTTGACCTGAAGTTGGTTAACCCGGCCAATAAACGGAAGTATGAGGTGATTGTGGTGGGCAGTGGCTTGGCAGGCGCCTCGGCTGCCGCCTCCATGGCTGAACTGGGCTATAACGTAAAATGCTTCTGTTATCAGGACAGTCCTCGACGGGCACACTCAGTGGCCGCCCAGGGAGGCATTAATGCGGCCAAGAATTACCAAAATGATGGTGATTCCGTATACCGGCTTTTCTACGATACGGTGAAGGGTGGGGATTACCGCTCCCGTGAAGCCAATGTTTATCGGTTGGCCCAGGTGAGTGTAGATATTATTGATCAATGTGCTGCTCAAGGTGTTCCCTTTGCTCGTGAATATGGGGGGCTCCTTGCTAATCGATCCTTCGGTGGGGCACAGGTAAGTCGCACCTTTTATGCTCGTGGCCAGACCGGGCAGCAGTTGCTCTTGGGTGCCTATTCCTCACTGTGCCGACAGATCGGGCTGGGCAAGGTTAAGATGTTTCCGCGCACGGAAATGCTGGATGTGGTACTGGTCGATGGACATGCCAAGGGCATTATTGTGCGCGACATGGTGACGGGCGAAATCAGCCGACACTCTGCCCATACCGTTGTATTGGCAACCGGTGGTTATGGGAATGTATTCTACCTTTCGACCAATGCCATGGGTTGCAATGTCACCGCAACCCACCGTGCTTATAAACGAGGAGCGGCCTTTGCCAACCCCTGTTACACGCAGATTCATCCCACCTGTATCCCTGTGAGTGGCGATCACCAGAGTAAACTTACCCTGATGAGTGAATCGCTTCGTAATGATGGCCGGGTTTGGGTTCCCAAGAGTCAGGAGATGGCCGAGAAGCTGCGCAAAGGGGAGATCAAACCGGGTGAAATAATAGAAGGGGAGCGAGATTATTATTTGGAACGAAAATATCCAAGTTTCGGCAATCTGGTGCCTCGCGATGTTGCCTCGCGTAATGCCAAGGAGGCCTGTGATGAAGGGCGTGGAGTGGTTGGATCAGGGCTTGGAGTTTATTTGGATTTTGCTGATTCCATCAATCGCATGGGCGAGGATGTTGTCCGTGAGCGTTATGGCAATCTTTTTGATATGTACGAAAAGATTACCGGTTCCAATGCCTACCAGAACCCGATGACGATTTACCCTGCGGTGCATTACACCATGGGCGGGCTTTGGGTGGATTATAACCTTATGAGTAACGTCCCAGGATTGTTTGTGATTGGGGAGGCCAACTTTTCTGATCATGGTGCCAATAGACTGGGGGCAAGTGCCCTCATGCAGGGTTTGGCCGATGGTTACTTTGTGTTGCCCTATACCATTGGCCAATACCTGGCCGAGGCGGGACCTGATGGCCGGCCAAGTGAAGAATCTTCTGAATTCGATGAGGTTGAGGAAGCGGTTAAAGCTAGAATCAACAATCTCCTTTCGATTAAAGGCAAACGCACGCCGACTTCCTTCCACCGCGAGCTTGGCCAGATTATCTGGGACAAGTGTGGTATGTCCCGCAGTGAGTCCGGGCTCAATGAAGCACTGGAAAAACTTCCCGCTTTGCGGGAGGAGTTTTGGCAGAACCTGAATGTGCCGGGAGAAAATGGTTCGCTTAACCAGAGTTTGGAATTGGCCGGGCGCGTGGCAGACTTTCTGGAGTTCGGTGAACTGATGTGTCGTGATGCACTGCAACGCGCTGAATCCTGTGGCGGGCACTTCCGCGAGGAACACCAGACCGAAGAAGGGGAAGCCAAGCGGGATGATGAGAACTTTTCCTTTGTCGGGGCGTGGGGGTATCGAGGGGCAGATAACGAACCTGAATTGCACAAGGAAGCTCTCACGTATGAGGAGGTTAAAATGACCCAGCGGAGTTACAAGTAATGGGTAAGGAATTAAATTTAAGACTCAAGGTCTGGCGGCAGGACAATGCCGGTGATCTAGGAAGGTTTGAAGAGTATGAGGCCGAGGGCATCGATACAGATATGTCCTTTCTTGAGATGCTGGATGTGGTTAATGAAGGTCTTATTGAGGAGGGGAAAGAGCCCATTGCCTTTGATTCGGATTGTCGCGAGGGGATTTGTGGAACCTGCTCCATGGTTATTGGTGGTGTGCCTCATGGCGGCCAGCAGGGAACCACCGCCTGTCAGTTGCATATGCGCCATTTTAATGACGGGGCAACGATCACCATTGAGCCCTGGCGGGCCACCGCATTTCCTGTTCACCGTGATCTGGTCGTGGACCGCACAGCCTTTGATCGGATTCAGCAGGCGGGCGGGTTTATTAGCGTGCGTACGGGCAGTGTGCCCGACGCCAACGCGACTCCGGTGCCAAAAGAGGAGTCGGATCTCGCCATGGATGCGGCTCAATGCATCGGGTGTGGAGCTTGTGTCGCCGCCTGTAAAAATGCCAGCGCCATGCTTT
Organism: Verrucomicrobiota bacterium; assembly: GCA_030747505.1. Classification (GTDB taxonomy): domain Bacteria; phylum Verrucomicrobiota; class Verrucomicrobiia; order Limisphaerales; family UBA1100; genus UBA1100. The sequence continues at coordinate 40,653 of JASLKQ010000002.1, forward strand.
TTGTGGCGGCCAAGGTGTCTCATCTGAGCTTGGTGCCCCAGGGGCAACCTGAGCGGGAACGTCGGGCTTTGGCCATGGTGGAGCAGATGGATGAGGAAGGGTTTGGGAACTGTACGGTTACCGGTTCCTGTGAGGCTGTTTGCCCCAAGGAAATCTCGCTGGATTTCATTGCGCGCCTGAATCGCGAATATGGTCGGGCATTGATTAAGCGCGAGACATCCTCTTAAGCAAGGCTTTCCCCTTGCCAATTTGCCTCTGCAGCGTAGCCTTTTTGCAGCCACTAAAAAGGACTTATGAAAACCACTCTTTCCCGTCGTCAATTCGTTGGCACCACTGCTGCCGCTTCCCTTGTTTTTCCCTCCATTCTCACGGCCAAGGATACCCAAAAGAAAATTACCGTGGGCGTGATTGGACTCAGCCGTGGGTTGGGGCACTTGCGTAAGTACATGGAGGCGTCCAACTGTGAAGTTGCCTATGCCTGTGACGTGGATGAGCGGCGTATTGCCAGTGGTCTGAATATCAGCAAGCAATACCTGAAGAAAAACCCCCAGACGATTGATCCGAAGGGGGAAAAGGATTTCCGGCGGATTCTTGATGATAAATCCATTGACGTTGTCTCCATTGCCATGCCGAATTTTTGGCATACCCCCGCGGCTATTCTTGCCATGCAGGCCGGCAAACATGTGTATGTGGAAAAGCCCGGCAGTCAAAATGCTCGTGAAGCTGAGTTAATTGTGGCGGCTTCCCGCAAGTATAAGAAAAAGGTCCAGATGGGTAATCAACGCCGCAGTCAGCCTGGGATCATTGAAGGGATTGAACGGGTGAAGGCCGGTGAGATTGGAAAACCGCTTTATGCCCGCTGCTGGTACAACGGGAATCGGGGCAGCATCGGTAAGGGTAAATTTGTAAAGGTGCCCGATTGGCTGGGAAAGGACGGCTGGGAAAAATGGCAAGGCCCGTGTCCGGAGCGTCCCTTTAAGGATAATCTGGTTCACTATAATTGGCACTGGCACTGGCATTACGGCGGCGGCGAAATCCAGAACAACGGACCGCACTTTCTGGATGTGGCCCGTTGGGGTTTGGGAGTGGATTATCCCAAGCGGGTAACCATGAATGGTGCGCGCCATCACTTTGATGATGACCAGGAGACTCCCGACACCGCCTATGGGGTGTTTGATTATGGCGAAGTGGGTATTGCCTGGGATCAAAGTAGCTGCCACCCGCGCAAGCAGGAAAAGCGACCTTTTACTACATTCTATGGGGATAATGGTTCACTGGAAATCCACCGCTCCACTTACAAGCAGTTCGATAAGGCCGGCAAGGAAGTAAAAGCTAATGAGGCTGCATGGGATGATGGATTCCATTTTGGTAATTTCCTTAATGGTATTCGTACTGATGAGCCATTGAATTCAGAGATTGGTGATGCGCAAATCAGCACCCGACTGTGTCACTTGGGTAATATTGCCTACCGTAGCGGTGGAGCAATTGATGTGGACGCTAAAACCGGCAAGGTTGTTGGAAACGATACTGCGGTGAAGAAATACTGGGGCCGTGAATACCGCAAAGGCTGGGAGCCCAAGGTGTAGTTAACTGATCGCTTCCACGCAGCGTGTGCAGCATTCTGGGTGGGCCTCGTGTTGGCCTACGGTTTCTTCCCAGCGCCAGCATCGGATACACTTGGCTCCTGCAGCCTTGCTGACGACGTATTTGGGTGATTCGACATTTTCCTCCTCAACCAATTCCAGCTGTGAAACGTTGATCAATTCACGCAGTGGTTCGGCATGGGTTTGGGCAATTTCGAGATCGGCAGACTTTGCCGTGATTGTTACGCGAGCTTCGAGTGCTTTGCCAATGAGTTTTTCCTGCCGCGCTTTTTCCAGTTGGGCCAAGGCTGGTTCGCGGTGGCCAAAGAGGTTTTCCCACACGGCCTTTTCTTCTTCTGCCAGTGAGAGCGATTCTTCCGGCCAATCGGCCAAGTGCACCGAGTCGGGCTTGTTGTTGGGAAGAAACTCCCATGCCTCCTCGGCGGTGAAGACGCAGATGGGCGCGAGCAGACGACTAAAGGCGGCGCAAAGGCGGTGCAGGGTGGTCTGCGCGGCGCGTCGTCGGGGTGCGTTGGCGCCGTCGGCATAAAGTCTATCCTTTACGCAATCATGATAGACGGCGGATAGCTCCACGGCCACGAACTGGCTGATTCGCTGATAGACCACATGATATTCAAAGCGTTCATAGGCTTCGGTGACATCACGCTGCATGGCGCCAAATTGATCCAGAATCCAGCGATCTAAACCAGTGAGTTCATTATTGGCTACCGTGTCCTTGGTTGGATCAAAATCATATAGGTTGCTGAGTTGATAGCGCAGGGCATTGCGCAGGTTGCGATAGGTTTCAGCGACTTTCTTGATGCGTTCGTTACTGACTGTGATGTCATTGCGAAAATCCTGCGAGGCCACCCATAACCGGACAATATCCGCGCCATATTCGCCGACGTAGGCTTCACTGGTTTGTGGCTTGGCGTAGCCGCCTTGACTCTGTTTGCTTTTGGAGATTTTGTCCCGGTCCGCATCGACCATAAAGCCGTGGGTTATCACTGTCTTGAAAGGCGGTGCACCATTACCCGCCAGAGAGAGGAGCAGGGAGCTTTGAAACCAGCCACGATGCTGGTCGCTGCCTTCTAAGTAGACGTCAGCTTGCCAGTTTTCTGTGCCTTCTTTCTCGGAGTGATGCAGTTCTTCACGTTGCATGATGACCGAACGCGAACTAGAGCCTGAATCAATCCATACATCCAATGTATCAGTGGATTTTCCATCAGGTATAGGGCCATCCCAGCCTTCAGGTTGAACATCGCCCCAAAGCGTGTCTGTATCCCGCTCGAACCACACATTGGAGCCATGTTCTTCAATGAGCCTAGCAGTCTTGCGCACGATACGGGCATCAAGGATCGGTTCAGTCCCTGCGTAAAAAGCCGGGATTGGGACACCCCAGCTTCTTTGGCGGCTGATGCACCAGTCCGGGCGCCCTTCCACGGCCCCTTGAATGCGGTTTTGACCCCAATCAGGCACCCATTCAACCGAATCAATGGCAGCCAACGCCTGCTGACGGAAATTCTCGTGGTCGATCTTGATAAACCACTGGTCCATCGCGCGGAAAATGACCGGTGTCTTGCTACGCCAGCAGTGTGGATAGCTGTGAGAATATTCCTCCAGATGAACGAGCCGGTTTAATTGGCGTAGAAGCTCGAGAACCGACTCGTTGGCTTCACTTTTACCATTTTTCTCCAGGATAGATTTACCGATCAGCTCTGCAGGCATCTGGGCTTCAGTCGGCAGGTCGTTGGTATGTGCGAGCCTGCCGGCATCATCGACAGGCGAATAGATGGGAAGCCCATTCTGACTGCCAAGTCCATAATCCTCCAAACCGTGTCCCGGCGCGACGTGGACAAACCCTGAACCGGTACTGTTTTCCACGAACGTGTCTCCGGCGAGAATAGGACCGGTCTTGTCAATGAAGGGATGCACGTAGCGCAAATGGCTGATTTCAGCGCCGGAAATTTCGCCAATCGTTTCAACGGTTTCCCAACCACAGGTCTCTGCCACCTTGGGCAAAAGCGTGGACTCAAGAAGATAGATTTCCTCTCCCACCTTCGCGCGTACATAGGTAAACTGTGAATTATATGCTACTGCGAGATTGGCTGGCAGAGTCCATGGGGTGGTGGTCCAGATGATAATGAATGTATCCTTCTGGTTTTCCACGGGGCACTTCACAAAGATAGACTGACTGATGTGGTCGGCGTATTCCACCTCTGCCTCTGCCAAGGCGGTGCGGCACGGAATGCTCCAGTAAACTGGTTTTTTGCCACGGTAAACAAAACCTTTTTCGACAATGTCAGCAAAGAGGCGCAGTTCATCAGCTTCGTATTTTTTTTCGAGTGTGAGGTAAGGGTTATCCCAGTCACCAAATACTCCCAGACGCTTGAATTGAGTGCGCTGATGGTCAATGTATTTGCGCGCGTAAGCTTCACATTCGCTCCTGATTTCTGCAGGGGTGGCGTCTTCTCGGCCAGACTTACGAAGCTCCTGAACCACCTTGAATTCGATGGGTAACCCGTGGCAGTCCCAACCCGGCACATACGGTACATTTTTTCCCCGCATGGTTTGGAATTTCAGGATGATATCCTTGAGAATTTTATTGAGCGCGGTACCGATGTGAACGTCACCGTTGGCAAAGGGTGGCCCGTCATGGAGGATAAAGGTTTCCTTAGCCTTCGCGTGACGTTTGCGAAGGCGTGAGCAAATATCCCCTTGATACCAATGCGCCAACCGCTCTGGCTCACGTTCCACTAAACCGGCCTTCATGGGAAAACCGGTTTGCGGCAGGTTTAACGTGTCCTTATAATTCATGGCTGACAAAGGCGGGGACGCTATCAATCGCGCCAGAGTGTGTCAATGGAGCGGCAGTTCTACTCCTTCAATTCTTAGCAGATGAATTTTCCAGTTCATACCGGCTGAGAAGCCGGTAAGGCTGCCGTTTGCTCCTACTATCCGGTGGCAGGGAATCAAGATCGGTATAGGGTTAGCCCTGCAGGCACCACCTACTGCTCTGGCTGCTTTGGGTTTGTTTAGTCGATAGGCTAGTTCCCCGTATGCTTCTACTTCTCCCATCGGGATCGATTGCAGTAAAGCCCACACTTCTCTCTGAAAATCGGTGCCCGAAGAGAGGTCCAAGGGAGGGTAATGTTTCGGCTTTTTGCCGTTCAGGATGGCATTCAAAGCTCTCTTGGTTTGGTTTATCCAGTGTTTTATTGGGGTGATGGTGTTTGAAACACGATCGATTTTAGTTTTTGGAAATTGTAACCTGGCTAATCCTTGTTTTGTATATTGAACCCGGAATTCGCCCAATTCTGTTTCAATTAGGGAGGAATTCACAACACACGGTTTTGATATAAATTACAACTGCGGGATGAGCAGGCTGAGAATGCTCCATAGCACGCCAATCAGGACGATCGTGAGAAGAATAAACCGATTGCGTGCAATCCGTGTCTCCTTGCGCAGGGCGGTGTAGCCGTTACTCCGCCCGGTGGCCAGATAAGTGACAAGTTTTTCGTTTGGGTTGGGTTCGGGTAAGGGTTCTTTCGTTTTGATTCGTTGCCACCAACCGTGTAGATCGAATTTTCGCACCCCTTGTTGATTGTATAAACTTGGGCAGTCGCGTTTGGGCTTGTTTGCATCTTTCTTCAGATTGAGTTCGATAGAAACAGGATCCGTTTTCTCCAAGGTCTTGCGGATAAAAGCAGGATTCTCCGAATGTGATGCATCCTGAAGAGCAATGATCTGTTCCTTGAGCTTATCTATTTCACTGCTCAGCTCTTGCGTACGATGAGTCACGGGATTGGTCTGGCGCGTAAACCACCCCATGCATTTATCCTTGTGTACACAATACGGCCAAAATAACCGTGCCAATCAGTAATATTGGCCAAGTAAAAGCGAGGCCCCATAAACACAATTCACCAAAGGATTTTGGCAATGGCAGGCCGTTTGGGTTGCCGGATGCAGTCGTAATTAATGGAGGAGAGGATGATTCCTGTCCGCTGGTTAACAGAGGCCATTTTAGACGGGCCGAGTTGAGTTCCATGCGAGCATTTTCGATGGTTGTGAGATTGCGTGTAAGGACGACCTTCCATTGTTCATCATGAGTATCCACGTCCTCCAGTAATTCAACTTTTGAAATGGCATCTCGAAGATCGTCCATAGTGCGAGCCATTTGTTCCGCTTCACGCTGGGCATCCATTTGGGATTCTTCCAGCAGACCGAGGCTTCGTGTGATTTCATGAATCATCTCCTCACGTCCAGTTTCAAACTCAGAAAATCGCCTTCGCGACTCCTCTACAGTCGCTTTTTCACGTTCCAGTTTTTCCCGGGCGCGGTTCAGTTCTGCAAGTTTGGTTTGCAGCGAAGTTGCTTGATTATCCAGTTCTTCCCGGTCTTCAGGAGGCCGGGTTATCTGCTTCGTCTCGATTAGGAAATCCTCCTCCAGCAAATCCGGCTCATTAAATGTAGCCATGAGTTTCAGAATAAAATCCTTGGATCAAAAAGTAAAGCACGGGTTGGGGTGTTTGGGGTAAAATACCACAACCAGTTGGGGGCGGGGAAGTGAATCAATGTTCAAAATTACGAACTTTCCGGAGACCGTACGCCAAAGGTCCAAATCCTACCGAAAGGGAGAAAATCAGAAATAGGCCCAAATAAATCAGTTGCTGGGTTTCATTCGCTCGTCCAAAAATCTGCCAGGGGGATCCGAATGGGGATCCAATTCCCAACATCATCACGGCCAGTCCGATATAAACAAAACTTACCACCAAACAGAACGTGCCGCCAAAACCGGATACAATTTTACTGGGATTGTCCTCTTTGAGATCCGGATACATGACCCCCATACCCATTGCTAATCCATTCAGTGCTAAAGCCATCACTGCAATACCCCCACAGAAGAATAATTTTTGAGAGGTTGGCATTTGTAACATATTGGAGGATAGCCAGATAAGAGGAATGGAAATAGCCAAGGAAATAGTGGTGGCCAGAAGATATTTGACTAAAACCACGCGGTTTAAGCCTAGAGGGGAAAGCCCGACAATCCAGAGACGTTTTCCTTCTAGGGAAAATTGTGGAAAAACAAAACGAGTGGTTAGTGTCGCCAGATTCAGCGCGCAGGCGGCCAGATTCATAAAACTAACAAGCTTGGAAAAATAATCGCTGCCAAAACGTCCGCTTGAAAAGAGAGAAGTAAATTGCTCAGTAAAGAAACGTAAGTTTAAAATATAAATCCCCAATATTCCGAAGAGGATTAACGATTGACCCCATTGTGCGGTGTCTCTCCAAAAGATGCGAATATCTTTCAGCACCACAGCCCGTATATCCGGAGAAAGCAAGGGAAGTTGTTGGAGGAGTCGGTCCGTGAAGCCCGGCTGAAAGGTGAATACTTTTTGCTGCTCTACTCGTTTTTGGTACCACCTTTGGTAGCTTTTGGTGAGTGGGTTTTTCCATATCGCACAGCAGATTTGTATTACAGCTACAACTACAATAATCCAAGTACCCGTCCCAATGAATTTTAAGGCACTCAAGTTTTCTGCTCCACCTAATTGGTTTTTCCACTGGGAAGACTGCACCATAAAGATTCCCATCAGCACAAGAATCCCTGCTCCTGTAAACAAGTGGACGGTGCGAACATTGATGATCCATGAACCGATAGCCAATAGTGGAATAAACAGTAAAACGGTTGAGTAAAGAGAGGTAGGGTGACCGGAATGAGGGGCTACAGCTTCAGAGGAGTCGGTCACTTGAGCTAATGCCCATCGGTCCAGCTTGCTGGAGGCAACATGAGCGGCGCCCCAAAAATCCTGAGCCACGGCCCCTTGGATGTGAGACCCAAAATTAGTACTGGAAAAGGTCAGGAGTAACTGGTTATTTCTTTCTTCTGCCAAGGTGCCTTCAAAATAATTCCCAAAATCTGTAACAAACATGCTTTCCCCGGTGGGATTGTTTTCCATGTCGACTTTCTCTACTAACCGACGGTAGTACAAACGGTAGATTGTGTTGGTGTCTGGGGTGGTTGCTCCCTTGGGGATGACGAGGTGTGTCTTGTTCATTACCGGTTTGGAGGTCATTCGCAATATATTTACGACTTTTCGAGGGGCCTCCGGTATCAGTGTTGCCTCCGGTTCAGCGGCAAACTTCATGGCTTCACCTCGCAGGTGACTGCGGCGCCGGGCCATGTCCAACCCTGAAAGGGTGGATCGCAGATTGGCGTTGATCAAATACTCCAAGTCCGGGCCGAGTTGCTGCATCTCTCCAGATTCAATCCGTTCATAAAGCCGGCGGATTTCCGGTTTGAGAGCAAAGAGGGAGCCGTTTGCCAGACGGGGTTCGATCTGTAAAACTTGATTGGTTGACCAGTTTCCAAGGGTCTTTGTGGAAATATCCATATCGTTTTTCTGAGCAGCATAACTTACTGCCAGAGGTTTGAATTCCCCCTTCCAATACTCTTTGAGTGCGGAGAGGTCGACCATCGGTAAAAACCATGCGAGTAGGATGACTTGCGCGCACATTCTGGGAGCAAAATAGAAAGCCTGACTCCAATCACCAGAAAGACTGCCGCGACTGAGAGTGGCGGAAAGTGACTGGTAGAAATATTTCCCGGTTTCGGTGAATCCAAGAAAACCAAAAAATAGGACGTTTGCAGCGAGGATGGCGATGAAGAACTGGGTTAAGGCACGCGCCCCATCTACCCAGTTGGTTAGAGTGCTTGAAAGCCAGTAACTGGGAAGGAATGGGAACTGGGCAAACTGGGTCTTTGCCAGAAGGCGATCAGTAAGATCCAGCACGCGCGTTTCGAGTGTCTGTTCGGTTGCCGCTTCCGGTTGCAGGTAAACTTTCACCATGTAGATCATGAAAAGCAGCAATAGAACTGCTGTGGTTTGGAATAAGCTTCGATCCAAGTAGCGAGCCATAAATACGGCAATCCAGCATCCGAAAATGGCTGGGAGGATGATGAAAAGGGTGACTAGGAAAGGAGTGATCAGATAGAAATCTAGGGTTGCTCTTTGGTGGATTCCGTAGGCGATGATTAGTGGAGCAATGAGCAGTAAAAATGCCCAAGAGGCGAAGATAGTGGTTTCCACCAGTTTCCATTGAAAGATATTGTTTGCCGAAAAGGGGAGTGTCTGTAGAAACCGCGTTTCTTGGTTGCGAAACATATTGGTGTATCCAACCACCACGTTGGAGAAGAGCAGCAAGGTGAACAACATGGCGAAGAGCAGAAAAATGAGATGCTCAATCAGTAAGTCACCCAGTCCAGGGAATTTCGATATGTAGCGTAAACCACCCCAAAACATGCCTGAGGCAATAAGTGGGTAAAAAAGGAGAAACATTGCCACCATGGTCGACAAGGTCCCCGAACGAGTTCCTGCTTGAGTAAGTTGCCTCCACATCTGCAGAAAATTGACCCGCAAAAGCAGGCCAAAGGGAGAAGAAAAACCTTTAGGCGATTGATCCATTAGCCCTGTTGCAATTGCCGTTGTGTCACTACATCTGATTCCTCACGGGTGAGGGCCAGAAAGGTCTCTTCGAGCGCTGCATTGTTAGTTCCGCCCAGGTTGTGGAGTTCTTCTTTGGTTCCAACAGCCACCATTTTACCCATGTGTACGATCCCAATTCGATCGGCAATTTCTTCGGCTACGCTCAATTGATGAGTAGAGAGAAAGACAGTCATCCCTGTTTGGGAGCGTTCTTTTAGGACCTCTTTTAGAATGAATTGATGATGAGGATCCAATCCCACCATTGGTTCGTCTAACACAAATACGTCAGGGTTATGCATGAGGGCTGAAACGATGGCAATCCGTTGCCGGGTTCCATGAGACAAGCTCTCGATACTCTTTTTCAGATAGGGTTCAAGCGAGAATCTTGGGATAAGAGCGCGGGTCCGTTCCTGAATTTCTTCCTCTGTCATGTGAAAGAGCTGACCGGTGAATCGTAGAAATTCCCACGGGGTGAGTTTGTCATAAAGAAACGGAAAATCAGGTACGTAGGCAAGGCGTTTGCGAACTTCTATGGGGTCAGACTGCACATCATAACCGCATACCTTAGCTGTGCCGCTGGTGGGGGAGATAAGGCCAACGAGCATTTTTATTGTGGTGGTTTTTCCGGCTGCATTGGGGCCGAGTACCGCAAAAAATTCACCCTTGTTGACTGTCAGACTAATGTCGTCAACAGCGGTCAAATCACCAAATTCTTTGATTAGATTAGTTAGTTCGATCATGGGTTGCGTCTTAGCTTTCCGTAAAAATTTTGATTACGCAGAACAATGGATTTTGGGAGGTTAAGTTTTGCGGTTTTACTAATGGTATCGATTAGTACTTCAGGAATCTCAACTCTGAGGATTTCTCCGATTGTGTTGACGTATACTTTAATCAGCATGTTTTCCACCACAGGGATATCGAGCCTGTATACTTTAACGCGTGAGCGGACACCCGGCAGCAGGTCAATGTGTGCTTGTCGAGGGAGGTCTATTTTGAAGTTGAGTTGGGGTATCTGTAGATCCTTTGACTTGAGTAGATTCTTAATGACTAGTGTAGCTCCACTCGCAGCGATATCCGGTATTCCTGCCAGCTTGAATCCGGTTTCAATTAGTTTTTCCGGTTCTTTCAGGTCAGTATAAGGGACATCTGCTTCTTGCTGTAAGTCACCTATTTCTAGTGATAGGTTCATGAAATCATTGGTTGTTTGCGCATTTACTTCAAATGCATAATTGATTTCTTTAACCTCACGTTGAACACCTAATTGTAGACTCTTCCATCGATTTTCGGGAAATGAGCTGAAACTTAAATGGAAATCATAAATAAGGTCCTCACGTGAATCGGCGGCATACAGACGCCCCCGCCTAATATCGAGTGTATACTCATAGACCTTTTCCACCATTCCCTCGACACTGCCACTGCTGCCGTTCATGTCTCTGACCACATTGGGCGTCCATTCCAAAGCACCAAGTAGTTTACTTGTGCGTTCGTCTACAATTTGGAGTTTCGCTTCATCCTGTGCATTAAGCATTTTTTTCCATACCACATGTATGTCCACAGCTGCCCCAAGGCTTTGCCCGGCGTATTCCACTTGCCAAAGCCGGTAGCTCATGAATACCCAAAAGGTAAATAGAATGAAAAGTATGACGCGCTGCATGTTGGGAGCGCGGTGAGCTTACTGCCCACGGGCTGGAATAATCAACTCTTGACCGATTTGTAATTTGGCCGGGTTTAGGCCTGGGTTAGCCCTGTAGAGTTGCTGGAGCGTAATGCTGTAGATTCGTGCAATACTGGTGGGATTTTGTCCGGACTTCACCATATGTCGTCTCGAATTGTTGTTTTGGGAAAGGGGAGTTGGGTTTTGATTTCCTGTATTGGGGGGGAGATTTACTATTTGATTGTTGGTGGACAGGGCGATGGGGGCAATCCCTTGGGTTTGAAGCTGATGGCGGAGGGCCTGATTTTCTGCGGCCAAGCGGTTGAGTTCGGTTCGTAATTGCTGGATGGCGCGGTCTGGTTGGTTTTTGGGTGAACCGAGAACTTCCTTAGCAAGATCTCCTTTGAGTGCCTCTATATGACCGCGGATTTCGGGTTTATCAGGGGCTTCTGCCATAAGTGTGAGGTAACGCTGAAGATGATAGATTGAGGCGGCTGGATCATTCTTGTGCGAAAGGAAAAGCAGGCCGATTTCCCTGTGGGCCAGAGAAGATCGGGGGTTAGCCTCCAGTGCCTTGTGGAATGACCGTTCTGCGCCTTCAAAATCCCGTTGTTGCATTTGACGACGACCATCAAGATAGTGGGGTTCTTTGTTCTCTGCATTGGCTGTGCCCCCAGTAGGTTCGCACCCAAAGAAAAAAAAGATTCCGGCGAGCAAAGCGAAACTGACTAGCAATCCACGCATGAACCAACAATGACCGGAAAGCGCTGTGATTGGCAACAGCCAGTTGTGAACAGTTAAGCGAAAGGATTTTCAGAATCAGACGAGTCCACTTCATTCACCGGAGCTTCTTGTTCCTCTTCCTTATCGAATGGGTTACGGTCTGAAGGCACAGTGCGCGGGAGAAAGAAAGGTGAGATGAACAGGTAGATCCAACCGGTTACGCAATATATGGGGATCATGATCAAGAACCCCATTAGGGGCAGGAGGTTTAGTGCATAGCAAAGACCGGTTGCGGCTATCAGTACTCCAGAAGGCAGCCAGGCAGCGGTGCTAAGACGCAAGAGTGACCCAAAACCGTCTTGACGATCAGAAAAAAAAGCCACTGCTTTGGATGGCAAGATACCGACAAAGCCGAGCAGCAGGCAAATAAAACCGTATGTCAGCCCAATACTCACACTGATACCAATTAATAAAAAAGGTCTTCGAGAGCCCCACCAGGGAATCTGTTTCGTTCGGTTGAACTGAAAGGTTTGCAGTGAGTAAGGGAATTCCATATAGCCTAGCAATGATCCCACGACCCAACTCTCACTGCGCAATTCAATCTGGCAATCAGCCAGTTGCCCGTGCTTTTGATCGCCATTTGGGTCGATGATGATTTGCAGGAACTGGTTTCCTGCGAGGGGGCCAGACCGGGCATCAGGCCACTGCAAACGTCCTTCAATTATACCGCCTTGCTCCGGAAGCTGGGAAACGGCCGAGTCAAGAACTGGAGCCCAATGTTGCCCTAAAAGCAGCATGCAGCTGCCGGTAATTGCTGCAATCACCACTGCCTGCCAGAGAAAAAGCCGGCCCCATCCGGTTGATGCAAAGGAGGCAACTCCTGGGAAGGTCAGAGGAAATCCGGATATTTTTTCGGGCGAATCTTTCGCAAAAGAGGATTCAGTGAACTCTCCGTCCAGTGTGTTGGGCGGCCGCTCGCCTTCCTCTCTCATTATCTTCTAATGTCCGCCGTCTTCAGTAGGTTTTTTCCGGTCTTGTTTTTTTTGGGGCACCAGGTTTACCGGAAAGGGATAGCGCAGCTTAAGCACATCATCCACATTGACTTCTATCTGGTAGCATCCAGGTTCTTTGAACTCCACATTGCGAAACAGGTGTACGTTGGTGAGAATGTCTTCTGGGCGTTTCAGCTCATATTTAATCTTGTTTTCGCACAAGGTTGTAGAGCCGTCAGATGCGATAATTTTTACGTTTTCGGTGAACTCACCCACTCCGGCAGTCCAGCGATTGAAGCATGCAATCTGGTGTGCGGTTACAGGAAGCTGAGGAACGACCAGGCCAGTGAGCACTCCGATGAGCATGGGATTGCCATTGGCTTCCTGACGTATTTCTTCGCACATTAGCGAACATTGGAGATCGGGGATAATTCGTGTCACAAGATTAGTTTAATTGAGAGTGTTGAGGTCTTGCCCAGTGGCTTTGATTGCCGCACGGACAGTGTTGCGCAGCAGCATGGCAATGGTCATGGGGCCTACGCCGCCGGGATTGGGGGTGATCTTACCGGCTATTGGCTGAACGGCACTAAAATCCACATCTCCAACCAAACGGTGGCCATTTTTCGAGGTTGGGTCAGCAATACGATTGACACCAACATCGATTACCACTGCACCGGGCTTGACCATGTCCGCCTTGACAAATTCTGGCACTCCCATTGCGGCAATCAGGATGTTTGCTCTCAAGCAATGTTCCTTGAGGTTTCTGGTTCGTGAGTGGCAGAGTGACACAGTGGCATTGGCGGAGTCTTGTTTCTGGCAAAGAATGGCTGTCATGGGCTTTCCAACGATGTTCCCTCGGCCGAGGATGACTACTTCTGCTCCACTGATTTGGATGTTGCTGCGAATGAGTAGCTCATGGATACCTGCCGGGGTGCAAGGCGAGAAACCATCGGAATCTCCTAGGAGCAATTTACCCACATTCAGCGGATGAAAACCGTCAACATCCTTATTGGGGGACACCGAAGCGAAGACTGTAGCTTCATTGATTTGTTCAGGTAAAGGGGCCTGCACAAGAATGCCGTGAACCGAAGGCGCGGCATTAAGTTCACCGATCAGTTTTAGTAACTCCTTTTCCGTTGTGTCTTCCTTCAGGATGTGGGTTTGAGAGTGGGCGCCAAGTCGATTGCACGCCTTTTCTTTCATAGCTACATACACACGGGAAGCGGGGTCTTCGCCGACCCTTACAAAAGCCAAACCCGGGGGTCCGCTCTTTTCTTTAAGGGCGGAAATATGACCCCTGGTTTCCTCGTGAATCTGATCAGCGATGGCACGGCCATCGATCAGGTTATCTAGAGCCACGAGCGATTACTTCTCCTTCGGTGCTTCTTTTTTTTGGTTTGAAGCTTTGGGTTGGTCGTTAGCAGGCGGCTGTTTTTTTAGCTCTTCGAGCTTGGCTTTTTCCGCTTTCTTGGCTGCTTCAGATCGGGCGGACGCAATCTTGGCAATGAAATCTTTGGTAAGTTCTCCTTTAAGGGTGCTCACCAATAATACAGGAGTAACCGCGTTTCGTGCATCAAGAGACTCCTCTCCTGTCACGAGAACTTGTTTGCCGATAAACCAATTGAGTTTGAGGGCTATTTTTTCATCGAGCACGAGGTAATTGATTTTCTTGCCGGATTCCAGATGTTCCAGAACGTAACCGGAGGGTGACTGGATATCCAGAGTGCGTCGGATGATTCCCTCCCGATGGACAATCCGTACCGGCGCATCGGCAGTTGGTTTGGCGGCAGTAGGTGCCGGTAAAGCAGGGTTTGCTTTGGCAATCTGGATTGGTTTTACCGTTTCCTTCGGTTTCGATGGCACGGCGGGTTTAACCGGATTGGTTGTAGTCGGTGGATTATTGGTTGAGGGATTGCTTTTGATCTGTACTCCTCCTGGAGTTTGCGGATTGGTTTGCCCAAATTCTTTGATTTCAACAGGAACCACTGAAGCGGGCGGCACAACCGGCTTGGCTGGTTGAATGGGTTGGGCAGGTTTGGCCGGCGCAGTAGCTGTGTTTGCAGTTGGGGGGGTAACAGGTGGGTTGGGTGCGGGTATTTGCGGTACTTCAGCTACTCCGGAGGTGATCTTCTGGCGGGTTATAAATTGGGCTGCGACATAAACTGATGCGTTTTTCGGAGCGAGGACTTCTCTCCACTTCGCTTTGCTGGCACCGGTGAGGACCACCTGTGCCCCTTGCGGCAGTTTTGAGAGAATCGGAAATTCTTCACCTGAACCTCCTCGAACATTAAGCAGGTTGGCTTTGACCGCGGCAACATTCAGTTTGATCGGTTTGCCTTGTCCGTTAACTCCATCAATGGTTGTAGCTGGGTTTAGATAATCCGAATGGACCCATAATCCGGCGTCTGAGGGCACCTGTACCCGGTACCATCGGCGAGGCTCACCTGCTTTGGGATTGGCGATGGTGATTTCCTCTAAAATGTTTAACGGTTCATTTTGGTTAAACTGGAAGACAAGGGCACTGAAAATCGTGGCCTTACCTCGTGCGCTTACTTTAGTCCCTCTCACGATACCTAGTCCAATGGATGGATCTGAGACGGGCTGTTGGGGAGCCAAGGGGACTGCTTTTATAGGAGTCGGAGCAGGTGCTGGGACCGGAGGGGGTGCGGGAATTGCAATAGGCGCAGGGATTGGGTTTGCCACCACGGGATTGGGAGTCGGTTTAGCTGGGGCAACAGGCGCCGGAGCCGGCTTGGGTACTGCAGCGGGGGTAGGTGCTGGCAAGGGGTCTCCCGGTGCCGGGAAGGGTTCAGGTTGATCTTGGGCCACAAGCAATGTTGTTGCGGTAAAGGTCAACACGGGAATGATTATTCGGGTCAGTTTCATTGTGTCCTCTGCAGTATTTCTATTTCTGTTTTTGTCAGTGTTCGCCATTTGCCAGTTGGCAGTTCTCCCAACTTGACGCTGCCAATTTGCATCCGGATTAGCCGGATGATCTTTATCTCTTGTGTCGCAAACATACGGCGGATTTCTCTATTTTTCCCTTCGGTCAATACTAACTCTACTACACTCCGTGAACGGTTGGCGTCAAGGAGCGTGGCTTTCTGTGCGCGCAGCATTTGTCCGCCATGCTTTACGCCTTGGGTCAAAAGCCGCAGCGTGCGATGAGGCACACGACCTTCGGCTTCCACCTGATAGACTTTGGTGACTTCGTACCGCGGATGTGTGATCCGCAGGGCGAAGTCGCCGTCGTTTGTGGCAAAGATCAAACCTTCACTGTCGCGGTCCAGTCTTCCCACAGGTTTCAGGTCCCAGTCGGAGGGCAGCAAATCGCTTAAAATCGTTCGCTGCTTTTCGTCCTTCCGGGTACACAAAACCCCGCGGGGTTTATGCACCGCTACATAGCGGTGACGAAGGGGTTGAATCATTTGGCCATCTACACTGACCACGTCGGCAACCGGATCAATTTGTATCCCCTGCCGTGTGACCGTCTGGCCATTTACCTCCACGCGCCCTTCCCGGATAACCGCTTCACTGGCACGTCGCGAAGCGATTCCGGCCTGAGCCAAGAATTTTTGCAGGCGCACCATCAACTTTACTCCGGATACAAAACACTAGTGAAGTATCCTAACTCCATTGGAAACAGGAAGATGCACATCCGGGCGAAGGCCTGGGACATCAAAGCTAAAGAAAGGAGTGTGGCTATTCGGCCGGCTTGGTTTTACGCAAACCGGAAACACGGTCGCCTTCTTTCCATTGACCGCGCTTCTTTAGTAACGCGACACGTTCCCAGCGTTTCAAAACACTACGTTTCGCTCCTATAGACCCTGCGGTTCTCAAACTACGATGTCGTGACATAAATCTGTTTCCTCGTCACCTCTCCGCAACAATTCCAGAGCCCTTTTTAAGGGACACCATCCTTGGCACGGGCGAGGTGGGTATTCTGTTGATGGCTTGCGCCAGCGGCAAAAGTTAGTTACTAACACTGCTAACACCTGTTAACAACCGTTTTTTTATGTTTTTAATCTCCTGCCAATAGGGGACTCCATTGATATAAAATCGGTTTTCGCATAGGTTTCTCCTTTGTTGCCATGGAAACGCTCCTCATTGCGCTGCTGTCGGGAATCGGGTTTCTTGCCGCCTATCACACCTATGGTCGTTGGTTGGGTAGTAAGATATTTAAACTCTCTGCAGATGCTGTTTGCCCGAGCGAACGTCTAGAGGATGGTGTAGACTATGTGCCTACCAGTAAATCGGTCGTTTTCGGCCATCATTTTACCTCAATCGCAGGGACAGGTCCGATAGTCGGTCCAGCCATAGCTATCATGTGGGGTTGGGTGCCGGCGTTACTATGGGTGGTGTTTGGATCCATTTTTATTGGAGCTGTTCATGACTTTGGGGCTCTGGTGGTGAGTTTGCGTAACAATGGCCAAACTGTTGGAGATATTGCTGGGCGCTTACTCAATAAGCGCGTTCGCCTGCTCTTTCTGTTTACTCTTTTCATGGCGCTCACTGTGGTTTTAGCGATCTTTGGCTTGGTGATAGCCGCAGTGTTCAAGCAATATCCTGCCGCTATCTTTCCGTGTGTGATTCAGATTCCGATCGCCTTGGTAATTGGGATTTTACTTCATCGCAAAGGGGTAGGTTTACTCGTTCCCTCTCTGTTGGCTTTAGTTGTCATGTATCTTACTGTGATATTTGGTGACAGCGGATTCCTCGCTGACTTCAATGCCACACTTGCTGCATGGCCGATTTGGATCTGGGTGGGCGTACTTCTTGGTTATTCCTATGTGGCCTCGGTCTTGCCGGTGTGGACGCTTTTACAGCCGCGTGATTTCATCAATTCTCTCCAGCTTATTTCTGCACTAGCCTTGATCGTGTTCGGGCTTTTTGCTGCGGCCGTAATGGGGTACACGCCTGATGGGGGAACAGAACAGTCACTTAAATTCGTGGCTCCTGCTTTTCAAATGCATCCGGAAGGGGCTCCCATGATCTTTCCTTTCCTGTTTATCACCATTGCTTGCGGGGCGTGTAGTGGTTTCCACTGCCTTGTTTCCAGCGGCACCAGCAGCAAGCAGCTTAAAAGTGAACCCGATGCTCGTTTTGTCGGGTACGGTAGCATGTTGACCGAGGGATTTCTGGCCACTCTTGTGATTCTTGCCTGTGGAGCAGGGTTGGGATTGGGCTTGATGAAAGATGGGGTGCTACTTACTGGAGAAGCAGCCTGGTCTGCACAATATACCTCATGGTCAGCCGCCGGATCCCTGGGCATGAAGGTGGGTGCATTTGTTCAGGGTTCAGCCAATTTTCTGCAAGCCTTGGGGTTGCCTGCGGCGGTGGCTGTTGCACTCATGGGAGTACTGGTAGCATCCTTTGCTGGCACTACATTGGACACCGCTTGCCGGTTGCAGCGGTACGTAGTGCAGGAACTTGCTGCGACATTGGGAGGGAAACTCGGGGAGAAAAAGGCGAGCCCGGCTGTGCCGTTTGCATTGTTACAAAACAAACACGGTGCAACGGTTTTTGCTGTGGTTATTGCCACCGTGATGGCGGCAATTCCTCAAGGCGGAGCCGAGTGGAGTCTGGCTAATGCCGGCAAAGGCGGACTCACCCTTTGGCCGCTCTTTGGCGCGACGAATCAATTGCTCGCCGGCCTGTCGTTTCTGGTGATCACTTTTTATCTGTGGCGTCGTGGGAGGGCAATCTGGTTTCTGGCGATCCCAATGGTATTTATGCTCATCATGCCGATGTGGGCGATGTTGCATCAATTATTTGTTTCCCCTGGTTGGCTGAAGGCCGGGCAGATCAATTATTTACTGGGAGGAATCGGATTGGCGACCATTGCCTTGGAGATCTGGATGATTGTTGAAGCACTCAAAATTTTCCCCAAGGCTAAGGGTGTCTTAGAGGAAGGGGCCGGGGAACAATTGCCCGAAGGCAAACCCGCTGAGGCATAATATGGTGCCGAGACGTATTGGCCTTTTTGGAGGATCTTTTGATCCGGTGCACTCGGCTCATGTGATGATGGCCCGTGCAGCATTGGATGAATTGCAGTTGGATCGACTGTTTATTATCCCTGCTTCCCGTTCACCGTTTAAGCCCGAGCAACCACCGGCACTGGACGAGGACCGTTTGGCTATGCTAGAGGCGGCTTTTGGGGGATTGGAGGGCTGCGAGATTGACCGGTTGGAACTTGAACGTGAAGGAGTTTCCTATGCCATTGATACGGTTCGGGGCTTTACGGATCGGTTCCCAGAGGCTGAGTTGTTTTATCTGATTGGAAACGATCACGTGCCTACATTGACGCAATGGCGTGAGGCTGAAGCGCTTGCCCAAATACTCACCATTGTGGTAGTTCCACGGCCCGGGGAGGATGCAATTGAGCTTCCGACTCCTTTTCGCGGTGATTGTTTGGAAGTGGAGTTATTGGATATTTCCTCCAGCGACATTCGCGCACGACTGCGGTCAGGAGAAACGGTTGATCATTTGGTGCCTCCCTCGGTGGCAAAAATACTGAGTAATAAACGGGTTTATCAATAGGAACATGCAGGGACGAGAACTGGCAGAGGCGTGTCGAAAGTATGCGGAGGAAAAGAAAGCCGAGGCGGTGGTCATTCTTGATGTTCGTGAGGTATCCAGTGTCACCGATTATTTTGTAATTGCTTCGGCAACCAGCGAACCTCACGTGCGTGCGGTGTGGAATGAAGTCGTTGGCCGACTGAAACAGGATCACGGGGTGAGTGCCACCAAGCCTGAAGGAACGC
This sequence comes from Verrucomicrobiota bacterium, assembly GCA_030747505.1. Taxonomy (GTDB): domain Bacteria; phylum Verrucomicrobiota; class Verrucomicrobiia; order Limisphaerales; family UBA1100; genus UBA1100. The sequence goes on from JASLKQ010000002.1 coordinate 59,856, forward strand.
GTTTCGATAATTGGGTGGTGATTGACTACTTTGATGTCATAGTACATGTCATGCACGGCGATATTCGAGACAGATACGATCTCGAGGGGCTGTGGAATGACGCGCCGTTGATAAAACGTCCGGCGAAGGGTTAGTTTGTATTTGTTTCCCGCTGTCTGGCAGCCGTTTTCCAGCAGAGGATAAAGTTTACGAGTAGACCTATCAGTACCAGTAAGTTGCCCAGTTGCGAAATTCCATGCAGCTGGCCGAAGGCTTTTGATGCGGACTCCTTCTCCTCGCTGGTTGCTTGCAGTCCAAAATAGTCAGCATATTTCAACTGAAATAAAGCATCCATTTTGGGAGTCAAAAACAGGGCTCCTACCCCAAGGAATAGAATGATAAAAAACAGTAAGAGCGCCAGTTGGTTAAGGTGGTTGAGCAACCTGAACCGCCAGCTTATGAGTAAGCTGATTACGGACATGGCCGCACAGGCCAATTGGAAGGCAGCAAATTTGCCGATCATGAATCTCGCGGCGATACCATTCTCGGGCTTGGGGAGGATGGTTTCCAATTCAGAGTTGAAAACGGCTGGTCCAGCAATAAAAGTAAAAAATGCAGTGCCGCCCAACCAGATTGCTGCATTCAGAGCAGTAACCAGTTGGATAACTTTTTTTGGATCAACCTGTTTTGGCTTCACTGGGCTTCTCCGGTTCAGCGTCCTTGTCTTCGACTGATTCCTTGAGAGGTGAGGAGTGATATTGTACCCGTGCGGCAACAAGTGCCCCGTACAAGATAATAAGCCAGGTGAAATATACAGCCAGCATAAACACAGGTAAAAGACCCAGGCTTCCGCCGTAGGTTTTGGCGTAGAGATTGTTTTTCATGAGAATATGCGAAACATACATGGCACTGAGTAAATGGTTTAATTGCCATAAGGTGCCGGCCACAAGGCCTCCCCAAACCGCTGCGCTCCATGAGACGGCCATGTTTGGAATAAGCTTATAGAGGAAAGTGAGCCCGGCCATGGCCAGTAGTAATGGGACCAGTGTGGTGAATGCGCTACCCAGTTCTCTGAGCTGATTGCTTAATTCGTTGAAATAGCCGCCGTGAGTGAGGGCAAATGCAATAATGATACAGCCCGGGCCCAGAATCAACGGCACGGAAAATTTCAAGATCTGAGAGTACCACACACGTGATCTGCGGATACTAAAGAGATCATTAAACGTATCCTCTAACTGCATAACCACCAGCAGGCCAAGATAGACGAAGACTATGGCTGAAAGGATTCCGGTTTTGTCCGGTCGAATTTGGCTGGCCAGATTGTTAATGAAGTTAATGATGTTTTCACCGAGGTTGGTTCGAATTTCCTCAATTTTTGCTTCCACCGCCGGGTTCTCCTGATTTGTTGAAGCAGGGAGGACGCTGACAATGACTTTGCTCACAAATTTTTGGACCGACTCCGATTTATCGTTTGTCGCCGCAGCGGTGATGGCTGTTGCCAATGCCAGAACGGGGACCAGTGCCAGGAGGGAATTGAATGCCAGTGCGGCTGCTCGCATGTAACAGCGCTCCTCATCAAACTTACGGTAGGCAAGCAGGATGAAGCGCGCCACGCGCATCCAGCGTTTAGGCAGCACCTCCCGACTTTCCTTGTCACAAACCCTCTTGAGATCTTCACGGAAGATCTTCCATGGATTGGGGATATGGGGTAGCGGGTTTTCCATGGACAGGAGATTTATAGCAAAAAAAAAGGCTTACGACAATTTTGGATCCATCCAGTTTGAGTTTGTAAAACAGTCTATTTTCTGGTCTACTCTTCGACCGGATGGCGGGTAAGGAGGCTCCCACAAGGGAATCAACCAAGGGAGGCGCCAATGAGGTTCTGGGTATCGGCTTATTTGCTTTGGCTATCCTGTTCCTGTTGGCCCTATTCTCATATGACAAGGGCGATCTGTTGTTTAACGGCACGGAGGTCAATGATCCTCGTCATAATCTTACAGGTATCTTCGGTGCGTGGTTGGCACAGGGGTGTTTTTTAGCCTTGGGTGTATCAGCCTATCTTCTGCCTCCGTTGACTCTGGTTTTTGCGTTCGGATTTTTAATCAACAAACTGGAAGGCTTACGCAAGCGCTGGCCTTGGGCTCTGGCGATGATTCTGGCTGGGTCAGCTGGGTTGAGTCTATATCCGAATCTTTTTGGGGGAATAGCCGATCAGCTAAACACGGTTGATGCAGGGGGTTACATGGGCATGCTGCTCAACAAGGCAATCTTTCAGCATGTGGGCACCGCGGGGGCAACCGTAATTCTTCTTGCGATCTACGCTGTGAGCTTGCTCTACATCACTAATTTCCATCTAAAGGATTGGTTAAGGGAAGTATGGCAGCGATGGAAATTGCGCCGCATAGATCGTTCTCAGCCTCTGGCAGAGGAAGAGGTGAATCTTTCCAGGAAAGAAGATGAATTAACCCAACGCGTAAACGAACTTCAGGAATTGCAACGCAAACTTGAGGCGACCCAGTCTCAGGTGGAGCAGACTGCTTTGGCCGCTGAGGAGACTGTGGCTGCCGCACAGGAAGATCCGCGCATTATTGATCTCAGCCAGCCTGGTTCACGCCAGCCAGGGCAAGAGAATGAATCCGAGGATCAAGAGGAGTCAGTAGACAAGTCTAAACGACAGCTGGCGGCGATCATGTTCACCGATATTGCCGGTTACAGCCGGATGGCTAATCATGATGAAAAAGCGGCTCTGAAACTTATTAAAAAACAACGTCGCTTACTCAAGCCGATTGTCAAAAAATTTGATGGTGAATGGCTCAAAGAAATTGGTGATGGTTTGCTCCTGAGTTTTGATAGTTCCATTAACGCTGTGGATTGTGCCATTGCTATCCAGGAGAAACTCCGTGGTGAGCCGCATTTGGATCTGCGGATTGGATTGCATCAGGGTGACATTGTTCGTGATGGGAAGGATGTTTTGGGTGATGGGGTTAATATTGCCTCAAGGATTGAGCCTTATGCTCCAATTGGGGGAGTTGCTCTGTCAGAAAAAATTCAGCAGGATCTCATTAGTCAGCCGGAGTACGATGTGCAGCTACTGGGTGAATTTGCCCTTGAAGGAGTGGATCAGCGGGTGGAGGTGTACACGCTTAATACCAACTCCGAAGAACTGGAGGAAACCCAACTAATCGAACCTGAAGAAACATTGTTGCCGCCAGACGTGGTGGAGAGTGATGAGGCAGGTCCTTCCGAAGAATTGAAGGAGAACCTTGATGTTGCTCCTGCCACATCTGAAGAAGTCCTAGGCGTTTCAAATCCGGACGTTGATGAGGGCACCGAATCTTCGGTTCATATTGCTGAACCTGTTTCTAGTACAGGACCTTTGCAGCAACCTAAAACCCGCAAGCCCAAGGCGACACGTGTTGATCGCGGTCCGTTAATTGAGAATTACAACCTGCCGCCGGCTGATTTTTTACAGGCTCCGGAGTATAACGCGGCTCCAGTAGATTCCACGGAAGAGCTCAAGGCACAGGCTATTACCATTCAAAAAACTCTCAATCAATTTGGGGTGGAGGTAGCTCTTGGAGACATTACCAAGGGACCAACGATTACCCGCTTTGAATTACACCCGGCTCCGGGTGTCAAAATGGAAAAGATTACGGCATACGCCAACAACATTACCGCCGCTCTGGAAGCCGAGCGTATAAATATTCTTGCTCCGGTTCCAGGCAAGAGCACGGTGGGAGTGGAAGTGCCTAATCAGGTGAAGACCAAGGTCATCATGCGAGACTTGCTCGAGAGTGATGAATGGAAGAAGAGTAAGGCAAAAATTCCTGTGGCTTTGGGAAAAGACGTGTATGGAAAACCAATGATCGCCGATTTGGCGGAGATGCCCCATTTATTGATCGCTGGGGCAACAGGGGCCGGTAAGAGCGTTTGTATGAATAGTATTATCGCCTCTTTGCTCTACAAGTTTTCACCCGACGAATTGCGTTTGGTAATGATCGACCCCAAGGTTGTGGAGTTGCAGATGTATAATAAGTTGCCGCATCTGGTGGTTCCGGTAGTGACAGATCCAAAGAAGGTGATTCTTGCATTACGATGGGTGGTGCAGGAGATGGAAAAACGCTATAAGATTTTCGCGCAGGAGAACGTGAAAAATGTGCATGCTTTCAATAAGCGTTCCTCAAATAAACCTAAACAGGAGGCTGAGCCTGAGCTGCCGCTTTTCGGTGGCGGAAGGGATCGTGTGGAGGCGGGATCTGAGGGGTTTGCTGTAGAGGTGGATGAAGAGATTGCCGTGCCGCGTGAGGAGGAACTCGAGATTCCTGATAAGCTGAGTTATATTGTTGTGGTTATTGATGAATTGGCTGATCTGATGCTGACCGCTCCAGCTGATGTGGAAAATGCCATTGCGCGGATCACACAGATGGCGCGCGCGGCTGGCATTCACTGTATTGTGGCTACTCAACGCCCGAGCGTGAAGGTGATCACCGGTGTTATTAAAGCCAACATTCCCTCGCGGATTGCTTTTCAGGTGGCGTCTAAGATCGATAGCCGCGTGATTCTTGATGAGATGGGGGCGGAGAAACTACTAGGTAAAGGCGATATGCTCTATCAGCCTCCGGGGGCTCCCAAACCCATTCGTGCTCAAGGGCCGTTGGTGGAGGATCATGAAATTGAAAAGATCGTCGACTTTATTGCCGAGCAGGGCAAGCCGAGCTACGAATTGGAAATTCACAAACAGCTCTCCAAGCCTATGGCTGTTCTCGATGCTGCTCCCAGTGACGAAGAGGAGGAACTCATTCAGCAATGCATCGAAGTGATCCGTAGTGAGCAAAAGGCAAGTGTTTCCAAGCTGCAGCGGCGCCTTCGCCTTGGGTATAATCGGGCCGCGCGATTGATGGACGAACTGGAGGATCGCGGTATTGTTGGTCCGGCCCAGGGGAATGAACCGCGCGAGATTTTGATTGATCTGGATGGGACGGGTGCCGATGGCCGGGGTCAAACAGTCCACTCGGTGGTGTAATTTTCTTTGCCGGCACGGGGCGAAGGCGTAGATTGATCTCAATGGCCGAACTACCAAATATTCAACGTAACTACAAGGTTTGGGCGGCCGATGATGTGGTGTATGGTCCGATTGATTTTCCGTTGCTTTCCCAGTGGGTTCGAGAGGCTAGGGTAACTCATGAAAATTGGATTTACACCGAGCAGACTGAAAGCTGGTCGCGTGCGGCCGCCTTGCCTGAGTTGCGTCTCCATTTCGAGGAAGCTGAAGAGATGCTCAAGCCGGGCACCATTCTTGGTTCCACCGATCCTCTGATTCCAGGAGTGCCAGTAGGCACGCTTCAAGAGGTGGAGATTTTTAAGGACATGACAGATCGTCAGCGGGGACGGTTTGCCCAATGCATGGAGGTGCAGAAGTTCACGAAATTTGAAACATTGGTCAAAGAGGGCGATCGCGGAGGGGCCATGTACATCATTTTGGAGGGAGTGGTTCGGGTGCGAAAAATGATTGGGGGCCGTGAAGACGTTTTGGCAACACTGAGTGCGGGTGAAATGTTTGGAGAGATGTCCCTGTTTGATGCTGAGAAGCGCTCGGCTGATGTCGTGGCTAATAGTGAAGGAGTTTTGCTGCGCCTGAGTGAGAAGGTGATGAAGGAAATGGTCGATAAACAGGCTGATGTCGTGGTGCCCTTTTTGGTGGAAGTAGCGAAGAAACTAGCTGACCGCATTCGTGCTGACAATGAGCGGCATAAAAAAGATACGATTCTCAGGCAGTCTTATCATTAGGCTCAAACTTCGATTAGGTCGCCATCATTGAGGAATGTGTGCGGCAGGTTGCCCAAGATCGATTTGGCTTGGGTTTTCAGTTCATCAATTTTTTTGCGATATGGTCGGGAGAGGTGCATGAAAGCCACCTGTCTGATTTCCTTTCCTGCCAAGTAAGTAAATAGTTCCTTTGGTTCAACATGTGCCAGTTCGCAGACCAGCAGGTCAACCGGCTGTGAGAGGAGGGGGTCAAGGTCCGCAAGACTGCCGATATCCGCACTATGAGCTACCCGTGCTTCCTCTGATTCGAGAAGAAAACTAAAAGCTTCGTATTTGGCAGGATACTTTTTTACGAAGTGTTCCTTCAATTGATCTAAATGCGAGGAAGGGTGAGGAGTCACGCGTATATCGGATACCTTAAAGGAGGTATCTGCAGTAAGGGCAGTAAAATTCAGCTCGCAAGGCATGAGCTCCTCAAAGATATAGGCTGCATCAAGCATCCGGCGAACAGGTTCTAACCCCTCTTCAGGCATGTGTACAGTGAGGGGTCTGGTGCGTTGATCGAGCCAGAAACCTTGCATGAGCATAAAAAACCCGCCCACATGATCACAATGGAGATGACTTAATAGCAACCCATCCAGATCGTCGGGTTTAACCTCGGCTGAGCGCAGGCTACGTCCTACCGGTTCACCACAGTCAACTAGCAGTGTGGAATTTCCAAGGCGATAGAGGAATGCTGAGTGACCACGCTGGTCGCTGGTCCATCCGTCATTGGTGCCGAGTGCATGGAGGGAGGCCTGACTCATTAGCTTTCGGCGAAACTAGCCGAATCACATCCGCTTTGTAAACGATTCATACGCTGACTGTTCACAGTTTGGTTGGAATAACTTTTGATCGGCAGTTGCGCAGCGCATTTTAAGTTCTGTACGTGGCATCTATTGGTGATCAATTAAGGCAGGCTCGGGAAGCCCAAGGACTTTCGGTTGCTGAGGTGGTGGAGCAAACCAAGCTGATGACGGACCAAATTCACGCTTTGGAAGCCGGAGACTGGGGAGCGTTTGCTGCACCAGTTTATATGCGCGGGTTTGTGCGTAATTATGCGGGGCTCCTAAAGCTGGATGTGGAGGGGGTAATGAAGGGTCTTGAGGCAGAACTTGGGCAGGTCAAGCCTGAGGTTATTGGGGGGGGTGGGGAAATTCCGCTTCGGGCCGGTCTTCTGGATGGAGTGATGCTCCATTTTTCTGGAGTAAAGTGGAGGGCAGTCATACCTGTTTTTTTGGTCGTTGGTTTGGCTGTTGGCGTTTATCTGGGGCGTGAAGAGTGGCGTAAATATAAAAGCACCGATCCTCTTGAAGCCCTAGGTTCCGGGCTGAACGAAGAGACACTGGTTACTTCAGCTGATCAACTTCCCATTGAGTTGCCGGATTCTGGGGCTGCACGTTCGCAGTGAACTTGATTATCGTTTCGATTTACGTACGCTCACTGGCCTGTGCCCAACGCTGCTCAAAAGAAGTCCGAGACTGTTTCGTCTCCTCGAGTAGGAATGGTTTCGCTTGGGTGTGTGAAGAATCTGGCGGATGCTGAAGTGATGCTCGGCTCCTTGATGGCTGATGGAATAGAGATTACCAATGAACCTTCCGAGGCAGATGCATTGATCGTTAACACCTGTTCCTTCATTAATTCGGCGCAAGAGGAGAGTGTGGATGCGATTCTTGAATCCTCTGAATTACGAGCGGTGCAGAGACCCGGTCAGGCGCTCATTGTTTCCGGTTGCCTTCCTCAACGCTTTCGCAAGGAGTTGCCCGATCTGATGCCGGAGGTGGACGCCTTTATGGGGGTAGATCAAATTGCAGAGGTTCCGCGTATTATCCGGGAAGCGATTGACTGCCGCTCCAAAAAAACCAAAAAAAACAAAGATGAGCATTCCAACAAAAAGGCTAAGATAGCACCGTTGGCGGAAATTAATTCGCGGCCACGGTATATTCCTGATGTTCAAACCCCGCGTTTTCGCCTAACCCCGTCCCATTTTGCTTATGTGAAAATTGCTGAAGGCTGCAATCATCCCTGTAGTTTTTGCATTATTCCACGCATGCGAGGCAGTCATCGGAGTCGACAACAGGCTGATATTGTCGAGGAAGCCAAAGGACTCATCTCTCAAGGAGTCAAGGAATTGAACCTCATTTCTCAGGATTCCACCTATTACGGTATGGATTTGGTTCCTGGCAATCGGCGTGGGAATTCTTCGCCCGGGAAATTTGCTGCCGTCAATTCGAGGTTATCACCGGATGCCTCCACATTGTGTTCCCTTCTCCGTGAGTTAAACCAGATTCCAGGCGATTTTTGGATCCGTTTACTTTACACGCATCCTGCCCATTGGACTGATGAATTGATACAAACGATTGCTGAATGTCCCAAGGTTGCACGTTATGTGGATATGCCGTTGCAACACATTCACGACACTATGTTGGAACGTATGCGCCGCGAAACTGACGGGCAATACATTCGCGATCTCATCACCCGGATTCGCGAAGGTATTCCCGGCATCGCCATACGCACGACATTTATCGTTGGGTTTCCCGGCGAAACCGACAAGCGTTTTGAGGCCTTAGTAGATTTTATTCGAGAAACCAAATTCGAACGCCTCGGGGTGTTTTCCTATTCGAAGGAAGAAGGGACTCGCGCTGGTGGCATGCGTGGGCAAGTTTCTGCAAAAGTGAAGGAGGCCCGGTGTGCTCAAGCAATGAATGAGCAAAAGAGAGTTGCACGCTCGATGGGTAAGGCGGCAAAGAATAAAAAGCTAAAGGTGATTGCAGAAAAAATGGCAACCGATAAGATTCTTAAAGGAGCCGATGTTCGCTCTTGGGAATATGGATTGGCTCGTGATGGCAACCGCAAGAGCCCAAAACTTACGGCTGATCAATATACCGTTGCTCGAGGGGAGACTGATGCTCCGGATATTGACGGGCGGGTTTATGTGCGGGGCGCATTGCCTTTGGGAGATTTTTCTTGGGTGCGCATAATTGGCCACACAGATTATGATTTAATTGCAGAACCAGTATAGATGAACCTGCCTAACAAACTTACGACCTCTCGCTTCTTTATCACAATCGTGTTCGTGGTGGTGATGCTTTGGGATTCTCTGCCATACAATACTTCTTGGGCAGCGCTGTTGTTTTTTATTGGAGGGATGACTGATATTTTGGATGGACACCTTGCCCGTAAGCACGGGTTGCAAACTGATTTTGGAGCGCTCATGGACCCTCTGGCTGATAAGATACTGGTTTGTGCTGGTTTTATTTTATTGGTAGGGATGAAAATGAATCCGCAAACACAACTAGGGGATTACCAATTTCCGGAAGCCTTGGCGGTGCCGGGCAGGGAACTATTAATGCCCGCATGGATGGTGATTGTGATTGTGGCGCGTGAATTGGCAATTACCGGTCTGCGACTCTTGGCGGCTAATAAACAAGTGGTGTTGCCTGCTGAGAACATAGGGAAGCGGAAGACAAATTTTCAGTTTGTGGCTGTGGTTTCCATGCTGATAATTATCAGCTACCCTGGATGGGGCGAGGGGTGGGTTAATTTTTTCGGGTTTGAGATTGCCGGATGGCCATGGAGTATTTGGTTTACCTTTATTGCTACTTGGGGAGCTGTGGGACTCACACTGGTGTCAGGAGTCCATTATCTTTGGGTTAATCGTGATTTGTATCTGAAGGATATGTAGGTCATGGACCGATTGATTCTCCTACTTGCCCGAGGTGGTGGATTGGGACTTGTGCCCAAAGCTCCAGGAACGGTTGGGACGTTGGGCGGGTATCCTCTTACATTGCTTTTATTGGTGCCGGGCAGTTTTTGGTTGTATTTGACTGGCTGCATTCTTTTGGTGCCGTTTTCTGCATGGATTTGTGGGGAAGCGGAGCGCATTCTGGATTGTGAGGATCCTGGTGAGGTGGTTTTGGACGAAATTATAGCCGTTCCCATCTGCTACCTAGGTGTGTTCGGACTCATGGCTTTCCAAGGTGAGGGCATCCCGGATTTGAGTTCGCTTTTTGACTATAAACTGTGGTGGGCTTGGGCACTGACCGGGTTCGCGCTCTTTCGTTTTTTTGATATTTGGAAGCCCGGGCCGATCGACAAAGCTCAATCGTTTCAGGACGGCTGGGGTGTGACAATGGATGATGTACTGGCAGGTCTCCTTACGAGCATAATTCTCGCTGGTGTGTATTCCGGCCTCCAATAAAAAAGACGGGGCTAAGCCCGTCGGTCTACAAACACTGGATTCGGACTCCTACTTCATCTTGTCAAAATTTTGCTGCAGGATTTCCCAGTCCTCTAGCCCCTTGGTTTTTTCAAGAAACTTTGCATTAACTTCCGCCTCTACATCCTGCTTTGTTGGCCTGCTAATTTGGTAGTAGACACCAAAGTAACCGGGTACCAGTTCTTCGGAGATTGCATAAGCGGCGTTCTCATCTGTTGGGTCATGATCCTCAGGTAATTCTCTGAATTCTCCGCCTTTGCGTGGATTGCTGGAATCAAATGCCCCGTCATAAAATTCGGTGCATTCGCTTAAACACTCAATGAAAGCAAAGCCTTTATGATCCATGGCGGCCTCCATCATTGCCAGCAGGTGTTTGGGGTTGGTGTGAGTGGTTCTTGCCACGAAGGTTGCACCAGCCGAGATGGCCTGTTGCATTGGGTTAATCGGTTTATCAACTGCACCCCACATGTCGGTTTTGCTCTTGAATCCGATTGGGCTGGTTGGGGAGGTTTGTTTCTTGGTGAGGCCGTATACGTTATTGTCCATCACGCAGTAGGTGAGATTCACATTTTTTCGGGCGCAGTGATTGAAATGGTTGCCGCCAATGGAAAATGCGTCTCCATCTCCTCCGAACACGAATACATCCAGATCTTGTCGGCTCAAGGCAATGCCTGTGGCGTAGGGAAGCGCACGACCATGGATGTAGTGTGTGCCATGCGCTTGTACAAAATAAGGGAATCTGCTGCTGCAGCCAATACCGGCCACCGTGGCAAATTTCTCGTGGTGTAAACCCCGTTTCTGGAGGAGTTTGAAATACAAGGCTAATACCGAAAAGTCACCGCACCCCGGGCACCAGGTGGGATGGTCGGCGGCAAGTTCTTTCTTGGTGAGCGGTTTACGTTCGATGTCAGCGATTGCACTCATTAAACTATTTCTCCTCTAGCTTCTCCTTTACCCGTGCGAGCACGTCTTTCACGCGCCAGGTTAATCCATCAGTTTTGTTGATTCCTTCAATTTTCGGGTCGCAGAATCGTGCGCGAAGAAGAGAACAAAGTTGGCCATAGCCGTAAAGGCCTCCGTCATTGTTTTCGACCACAAACACGTGGTTGAAACCGGAGAAAATATTCTCCAGTCCTTCAGGCAGTGGATTAATATGGCGGATGGTGAGGGCAGATATGCTGTCACCATCCTTGCGCGCCTGCTCAGTAGCTTCCCGTAAACTGCCTTGTGTACTTCCCCAGCCAACGAGCAGGACATTGCCTTCGTCTGGCCCATATGCCTCGGGCTTGGGGAGATCACGACCGAGAGCCTTGAGTTTGTTATGCCGTTTGGCAGTCATGTCCAAGTGCATCTTGGGAGATCCACTGGGATGGCCCATTTCATTGTGTTCCAATCCTGTTACGACCGGGTATTTACCACTCTTAATAAAGGTTCCCGGTGCAGCATGCTGGGTGATTCCGTCGGGGGCTGAAAGGTCGTAGGGCTTGTGATCATCGCGCGGGGTGAGATCGGGCGAGATATCCTGACAAATCTCCTTTAACTTCGGCATGCCAAAGGCCTCTATTCGGGTGGCGATGGCCTGATCTGTTAGGATGATAACGGGCGTGCTGTACTTGCGTGCAATGTTTACGGCTTCAATGGCCGTGTAGAAACAATCCTCCACACTCGAAGGAGCCAAAACCACCCGCGGAGAATCGCCGTGCCCACCGAAACACGCGATATTCAAGTCGCTTTGTTCCACATTGGTTGGCATTCCGGTGGAAGGCCCGCCGCGCTGAACATCAATTACCAGTAGTGGGATTTCTGCCATGACTGCCCAGCCTATGGCTTCACCCTTGAGAGCAATCCCGGGTCCGGAAGATCCGGTGATTGCCACGCGCCCCCCCCAACTTGCCCCAATAGCCATGGAAACCGCTGCAATCTCATCCTCACACTGCACAAACATCCCATCATATTTTGGTAGTTCGCGCCGAAGGAGTTCCATAATATCTGACCATGGGGTAATCGGATAACCAGCTCCAAAGCGCACCCCGGCCGCAAGAATGCCGTATCCGAGGGCCTCGTTGCCGTTGGCGACCACCTGCTCGCAATCGCGCGCTTTGGGTTCTTCAAATTCATATATCTCAGCCAGTGTGGTAAGCGGGTAGGCATGTCCGGCGTGGAATGCTGAAAGGGCGGTTTCAGTCACACTTTCGGGCTTCCCCTTGAAGCGTTCAGCGATCAGGCCTTCAAGACGTTCGGAATCCAGGTCGAACATGCGGGCTACAAGGCCTAGTGCAAAAATATTTTTCCCCTTGTCCTTGGCGGTACCTCCAATGGCTTCGACGGTTAGTTCAGCAATGGGACAACCGATGTGCCGAAATCTTTTTTCCAACTCTGGATCAGGCTCCACATGGGCTGTGTCATAAAGGATGATGCCGTCCTTTTTTACAAAATCAACGTGGTTATCGTAGCTGTGTTGGTAAAAGGCCATCAGCACATCGGCTTCATCACCGGAGGTAAGGACTTCCCCGGAACTTAAGCGTACCTGAAAGATGGAGGGGCCGCCCGAGATGGTTGAAGGAATGGTCATGAAGGTCATGACTTCCTGCTCGCTCCGGCCGGCTAGTCGCGCAAGAAACCCGCCAATGGACTGGATGCCGTCCTGGGAATTTCCGGCAATCCGGATAACGGCCTCGTGAATTTTGGAGACCTTAAGGTTGTCGCTTACGGCCTCATCGGCCGTGGGATTGTCGCTCATCTATTTGAATCAACAAAAATTGCCGGCAGCTATCACGTCACGCACTCCGGCTTCCCCTCTGCATTGAGAAGATGAGCGAAGCTAACACTAAAAGTTGACCTGTCAACCGATATTCACAAAAGAAAAGCCAATTTTGTGTATGCGTTTCGATCCTTAAATTCAGAATCCTGAAGTGATATCAGCATAGTTTTGAAGACCCTTGTGGTATATAAGGTCTGCTAATCACAATATGGTTTATTCAGATGTCATTCAGTGCCCACTCAAGGCCTTCAATGACCCCGAGCCCGCAGTTGGATTGAGCGATGAAGCCGTTGATCGACCTCACGTGTTGTGCAACTTCTGGAATGGCGTTGGCTGGAGCCACAATCCATTGGGCACAATCGGGTTGCAGCATGGATACATCATTCCAATGATCTCCAGCTGCCAAAACGCCATCGCAGGGGATGTTGAGAAGTCGGGTTATCTCCTTGAGCGCAGTCCCTTTAGTATATTCGGTATGTGAAAGGCGTGCATAAACATCGTTTCTTACAAAGCTCAGCAGTGGTTCATCAGCGAACTTCTTCTCCACGTACTCTTGGATTTCATCGGCATCCGGGTTGTTGCCGGCAATCAGGCAAAAGGGGGACCATTTGTCTTCATACACATTGGCGGTGAAATGGAGGTTTACCCATTCAAAAATCTCCGGTAAGCGGTCTGCAATATGAGCGAACAGGGCTGCTTGCGCAGCTGCGCACCGTTCATTCCATTCATTGTGAGGGATGAATTCATCTCCTTCATACCGGTAGATATCCCGCTCCACGACAACCACGTAATCCGGATAAACCGAGAGATCTGATTTATCGAGTCCATACTGCAAATCCTCCAGGGTGCGGCCGGTATTGATGATCCATTTTACTCCGTTAGCCTGCAATTCTCTGAGTTTTTCCTGAAGGGCTATGGGGACGGCTGGCTCAGTAAAGTCTGAATGCAGGGTGCCATCGAAATCGGTGCAAATAAGTTGGAGTTGGGGGGTGGCGGGCATGGTTAGGCCTTGTGCGGGTGAGTGAATCGACCCCACAATGCGGTGTCAAAATTAAAGCACTGGCAAGAGACCCATTAAATGTAAATATTGGATTAAAGGAACAACTGAGAAGAGGAATCAACTGATATGAAAAGTGCCTATGAACTGGCGATGGAGAAACTGCAAAAACAGTCGCCCGACCAATCCCTGAGTGACGAGAAGAAGGCCGAATTGGCTGAGCTCGATAATTTGTACAAATCCAAACTGGCCGAGCGAGAGGTTTTCCTTGGGGGCAAGCTTGCTGAGGCCGAGGCATCGGGTGACTTTGAGACACTGGAACAGTTGCAGCGTGAACTGGCTTCAGACAGGAAAACGCTGGAGTCGGAGCTGGAAGAAAAAAAGGAAGAGGTCAGAAACGCTTAAGTTTATTCCAGCGCAAAGAACTGCAGGGCTGCTATAATAATGGAGTGTCGGATTTTTCCTTCCTTAATCATTTGTGGTAGATCATCGGCTTTAACTAAAACTGTTACGAGATCTTCACCCGCATCAAACTGCACTTCATTGGTGAGTTGGCAGTTTTCAACCAGAATGGTATGGACACGGTTATTCATGATGGCCGGGTTGGCAAAGCATTCCCCAATCTTTCGGGAATTTTGCCCGGTGTAGCCGGTTTCCTCTGCCAGTTCACGCACTGCAGTGGCAACTGGATCGGTTTCACCCGGGTCCATCATGCCGCCGGGGATTTCCAGTTCCACCGTTTCTGAACCCTGACGGTATTGCTCCACGAAAACCACTTCGCGTTCAGGGGTTAGAGCAATAATATTAACCCAGTCAGGGCACTCCATCACCACCATCTTGTGTTCAGCACCGGTGCGGGGGTTAACGGTATTGTCCTCCCGAATTTTGAAGATGCGATGGTCGCTGATAAGCCGGCTATGACGTTTTTCCCATTTTCGAACAGTGGGATCGGGTTCGGGCATTACTTGTTGCGCTCATCGTGAGCGGTTTTCATGAGGGTTAAAAGATGGAGTAGGGCCTGCTCGTAAGTGCGTTTGCCTTGCTCAGCTAGTTGATGTGCGCGCTTGTCCAATTGGATTGCCATCTCAGGAGCCTTGTCATCAGGAACACCGAGTTGCTGTAGGGCCTGCTCCAGAGCCGCCTGCTCGCCCCGGGTCATTCCACACCGGCATCAGCTCGGGAAACAATCGTGATAGAAAGGACATCCTGCCGCTCTTCAGGCCGGCTGTTTTCTCCTCCCCCACCGCAAGGTACTTCTCCTAGCGCATCAAGCACATCCTCGCCCTTGATCAGTTCGCCGAAACAGGTGTACTGGTTGTCCAGAAAATTAGCGGGTGCCAGACAGATGAAAAACTGACTTCCCGCTGAATCCGGGTCAGAGGATCGGGCCATGGAGAGAACTCCCTTGTTGTGAGGGCGATCGCTGAATTCTGCGTCGATTTTATAGCCTGGGTCACCAGTGCCCCACCGGCCTTCTTCAGAGGGATCCTTGGTGAGTGGGTCGCCACCCTGAACCATGAAACCCTTGACGATTCTATGAAAACAGGTGCCGTCATAGAACGCGTCATTGGCCAGTTTCTTGAAATTCTCCACGGTCTTTGGTGCGGTCTCCGACCAAAATTCAACAACCATTTCCCCTTTACCGGTGCTGATTACTGCGACTTCATCGTTGGCTTCACTCATCGGCGGGAAACTCGCGTGAACGCGTCGATTTGCCAAGTCAAAACACAGAAAAGACTCGCCAGCAGCGATCAATCCGCTTTCATGGGGCCCCTATGCGTACCAATTTTTTTCTGAACACTATTATTTTTGCGCTTTTTTGCTCGGGCCTTTTTGTCGGTTGCGGAAAGGAAGAACCTGCTGGAGGATCTCCCCAGGCAGGTGTCCAAACGGGAAAATCCCAGAGTCCAGCTGGTTCTCCAGATGTCTCACCGGAAGCCAAACAAGAACCTCAACCGTTGGATGATGGGCTGTTTGCAGAAATAGAAACCACAAAGGGGAAAATTCGGTTGAAGCTGGAGTTCGAGAAGACGCCACAGACCGTCGCTAACTTTGTGGGACTGGCTGAAGGAACAAAATTTTATTCAACCGATGGGAGTGAACCCAAGGATCAAAAAGGCAAGCCCTACTTCAATGGCCTCAATTTCCACCGTGTGATTGCCGATTTCATGATTCAAGGCGGATGCCCACTGGGCACTGGAACTGGCGGTCCAGGGTATAATTTTGATGATGAGATTGATGCCACACTCAAGCATTCGAGCTCCGGGGTTTTCTCCATGGCCAATGCCGGTCCCGGAACCAATGGAAGCCAGTTTTTTATTACGCATCGCGCCACTCCACACTTGGACGGGAAGCATACCGTTTTTGGGAAAGTTGTAGATGCTACCGATCAGGCCGTAGTGAATGCTATTGTTAAAGGCGACAAGATCAACAGCGTAACAATCATCCGTAATGGCGACAAAGCGAAGGCTTTTAAAGGGGATGAAGCGCACTTCAATAAATTCGCCGGGGAAAGTAAGAAGCGGCAGGCCGAGAAGGAAAAAACTGAGCAAGCTAGGTTTGCAGAAAAAATGAAACAGGAAGCAGAGCAAATCAAAACACTACTGGCTACGCTTGAGGAAAAGCATAACGCAAAAGTCATTTCAGCAACCAACGGTTTGCGCCATATTATCACCAAGCTTGGCTCGGGCGATATGCCTGCGAAAGGCGACAAGCTTAAGGTGAATATCGTATTTAAGTTGGCTGATGGAAAAGTGATTGATGATACCCGTAAAAACGAGGCTCCCCTCAAGGTGCCTGTTGGAGCGCCAATGCGACTGAAAGGTTTGGAGCAGGGCTTGAAAGGTATGAAGAATGGCGAGCAGCGCACAGTAGTCGTTCCCCACGAACTGGGCTTTGGCGCTGCCGGGGCGGGACAGGATATACCGCCTTACTCAACCTTGATATTCGAGTTGGAGATTATTGACGTTCAATCAGATAAAAAACAAATTGCTGGGATCATTGCAAAACTGAAAAAAGACCACCCGAAGTCTGATTTGATCACCACTGAGAGTGGACTGCAGTATGTGAGGACAAAGGAGGGGGCAGGTGAAAAGGCCGGCAAGGGGAAAAAAATTAAGGCACATTATACCGGCAAACTACTGGACGGGACCGAGTTTGACAGCTCGGTTAAGCGTAGGATGCCTTTTGAATTTGTTGTTGGAACCGGTCAGGTCATCAAGGGCTGGGATGAAGCGTTGAGTGACATGAAAAAAGGGGAGAAACGCACCCTAATTATTCCCTCTGAGTTGGCCTATGGGGAAAGAGGGAGTCCCCCTAAGATTCCCCCGTCCTCTACACTTGTGTTTGAAGTGGAATTAGTGGATTTTTAGACCGTGATGCGCACCTTAATTATTTTATTTTCAATCTCGTTACTCTCATTGGGTTCCCCTGCTGCAGAGAAACTGGCTGATGGTCTGTATGCCCAGCTGGATACCTCCAGGGGCAAAATTACAGTAAATCTGGAATTTGAGAAAACACCTTTAACGGTGGCAAACTTTGTGGGGCTTGCCGAGGGGACCAAAAAGTTTACTGCCCAAGGTCGTAAGGAGAATCAATCTTACTACGACGGTCTGACCTTTCATCGGGTGATTGCGGATTTCATGATTCAAGGCGGATGCCCTTTGGGTACCGGCACGGGTAGCCCGGGTTACCGTTTTGATGACGAGATCGACCCCACATTAAAGCACTCTGGGCCTGGTATTCTCTCCATGGCCAATTCCGGCCCGGGCACCAACGGCAGCCAGTTTTTCATCACGCATAAGGCGACTCCGTGGCTCGATGGAAAACACACCGTATTCGGTAAAGTGATGGGCAAAAAGGATCAGGACGTGGTTAATGCAATCCAGAAAGGTGATAAGCTGAAAAGTGTGAAAATTCTCCGCGTAGGAGCAAAGGCCGAAGCCTTTAAAGGAGATGAAGAGCACTTTAACAAGATTAAGGATCAAAAGGTAAATGCAAAGAAGATTGCCTTCGAAATGCGCATAAAAAAGGAAGAAGAGCAGGTTCAGATGACCATCGCCAAGTACATGAAAGAGAACACTGGATCTAAGCTTGTGACCACAAAAAGTGGTCTTCGTTATTTAGTTCTGACAGAGGGTAAAGGAAAATCTCCTGCTGCAGGAACGCGCATTTCAGCACACTATACCGGAACTTTGGCAAACGGTAAAAAATTTGACAGTTCACGTGACCGTAATCAGCCCATCAAGTTTCCGGTCGGAAAGGGTATGGTGATTCCTGGCTGGGACGAAGCGTTGTCGCAAATGAAAAAAGGTGAGCGGCGTATCCTGATTATCCCACACAAGCTGGGTTATGGTGAGCGGGGTGCCGGTGGAGGATTGATTCCTCCTTTTGCCACACTGGTGTTTGATGTGGAGTTGGTCGACTTTTAGGATTTGACTCTTCTTTTTGGTAACTAAAAAAAGCTGCGATGCTGTTTTTGGTCCATACTTTCTGGCAAGACGACTGGCTCATGCGCAGCACGTTTTTGCTGACAGGCCAAGGCTGACTCGCTAGATTGCCCTTCTCCCATGCATAAAGTTGTTTTACTTCGACATGGTCAGTCCCAATGGAATCTGGAAAACCGGTTCACCGGTTGGCATGATGTGGACCTGACTGATCAAGGCCGCGCAGAAGCTTTGGCTGCGGGCAAGGTTCTCAAGGAGAACGGGTTTGTCTTTGATAAAGCCCACACTTCGGTTCTCAAGCGGGCGATCAGAACCCTATGGATTGCCCTAGACGAGATGGATCAGATGTGGCTGCCCGTCCGTCGGAACTGGCGTTTAAACGAACGTCATTACGGGGCTCTTCAAGGCCTTAATAAGGCTGAGACAGCAGAGAAACATGGTGAGGAACAAGTGCTCATCTGGCGTCGTTCTTACGATATTCCGCCGCCCGCGCTTGAGAAGGAGGATGAGCGCTATCCCGGGAATGACCCGCGTTATACCGACTTGATTGAAGATCAGTTGCCCCTTACTGAGTGCCTCAAGGATACAGTGGACCGTTTCCTGCCTTATTGGCATGAATCCATTGCGCCGGAAATCAAGGAAGGGAAACGCATTATTATTGCCGCCCATGGCAACAGCCTGCGGGCTCTGGTGAAATATCTTGATGATCTTTCGGAGGAAGAGGTGCTTAAGCTTAACATCCCCACGGGAATGCCCTTGGTTTATGAGTTGGATGAGGAGCTCAGGCCGATAAAAAACTATTATCTTGGAGATGAAGATGCAGTGAAGGCAGCAATGGAATCGGTGGCCAACCAGGGTAAAGCCAAATAATAGCCGATGAAGGCGGTTATCCTCGCTGCTGGCAAAGGCACCCGGATGGGGGAACTCACCGATGAGACGCCCAAGCCAATGTTGCCGGTTGAAGGTCGACCGATTCTCGAGCACGTTGTCACGGGCCTGCGAGAGGTAGGCATTACCGAATTCTGTATAATCACGGGCTGGAAGGCCGAAGTAATTGAAGATTATTTTGGGGATGGAACTGATCTACAGGTGACTATCACCTACGTAAGGCAGGAGGTGCAGGATGGGACCGGAAAGGCTCCGGAATTGGCCAAAGAGTTTGTGGAGGATGCGTCTTTTCTTCTTACCTATGGTGATATTCTTGTAAAGCCCGATACATATCAGCAGATGATTGGGCGATGGGCAGAAGACGAGTTTTCAGGATTAGTTACGGTAACTGGTAGTCAGGACGTGACGAAGGGTGGTTTATTTTTCTTTGATCAGCACTTCCATCTCCAGCATCTGGTGGAGAAACCTTCAGCGGGTCAATTGGATGAACTTCGGGCCTCCGGATGGCTAAAGGGAGGGGACCCTGTTTGGTACAATGCAGGGATTTACTGTTTTACCCCTCAACTTTTCAATTATACAGCGCAGCTGGAGAAATCATCCCGGGGGGAGTACGAATTGACTGATGCGCTCTGCGCGATGTTGACCGCTGGGCACCCGATAGCCGGATTATCCATAACCGGACGATGGGTGGATGTTCGTGATCCGGATGTGTTGCAGGCTTTACAAGAGTCGGCGGAATGACTTTTACTCCCGCTTCCGTGCAAAAAGTTACTGATACACGTGTTGTTTCCTCATTACCATTACCCAGCCCTGCCGAGCTGGCGGTTGAACTCCCGCGCACTGAGAAGCAGATAGAGTTTGTGGGGCAAACCCGTCGTGAGATTCATGACATTATTCACCGAAAGGATCAGCGTTTGATGGTGGTTGTGGGTCCCTGCTCGATTCACGATTTGAAGGCAGGGCGTGAATATGCAGCAAAATTAAATAAATTGGCCGAAGAATTGCGTGATCGGATGCTTATTTTGATGCGCGTCTATTTTGAGAAGCCTCGGACGACCACCGGCTGGAAGGGCTTGATCATGGATCCGCACCTGAATGGAACCTGCGATATCCCTGCGGGTTTGCGTATTGCCCGTCAATTCCTCGGTGACGTTCTGGACCTGGGTGTTCCAACGGCTACTGAGTTATTGGATCCGATTACTCCTCAATACATTGCCGATTCACTCTGTTGGGCAGCCATTGGGGCGCGGACAGTGGAAAGTCAAACGCACCGACAAATGGCCAGTGGCTTATCCATGCCTGTGGGCTTCAAGAATTCAACAGCCGGGGACTGTGAGGTGGCAGTCAATGCCATCGTGGCCGCCACCTCAGAACAGACTTTTTTGGGAATCACACATGAGGGTCAGGCGAGTGCCGTGACAACCAGTGGCAATCCAGATTGCCAAATTATTCTGCGTGGAGGGAGTGGTGGTCCAAATTATTCAGCCGAACATGTTGCTGAGGCTGTGGGTAATGCCGAGAAATCCGGTGTGAGTCCATCACTCATGATTGACTGCAGTCATGGGAATAGCGGTAAAGACCCTGAGCGTCAGCCGCTCATTTTGGAAGATATTGTAAAGCAGGTTGCCAGTGGTCATGACCATATTCACTCGGTGATGCTTGAAAGCAACCTTAAGGGAGGCAGTCAGCAGGTGCCCGCTGACTTGAATGAGCTAGAGTACGGTGTGAGTATTACTGACGGATGTTTGGGTTGGGAAACCACAGAAAAAGCACTGCGCGAAACCCACGCAGTGCTTGCTGGCCGAAGCCAATAAAATCTTATTCGAGCAACTTTTACTCGGTGTTTGAAGGGGTAGCACCTTCCTCTCCTTCAGGAGGCATACCACCGGAGGGTTCTTCAACCGGTGCGGCTTCCCCCTCACCTGGCTCTGAGGAGCAGGCAGGGAACAGTAAAAAAGGGAGAGCTAAACTCAATAACCAGATTTTTTTCATCGCCCGGAGTCTACCTATGGGTTGAATTTCGTCAACCCTTTGTGTGTGGATTAGCCGTGGCTGTGGCTGTGGCTGTGGCTGTGGTCGTGTTCTCCCTCAGGGGGGTCGATCTCGGTGATTTTTGCTTGTTCGGCCATCAGATCGACAACTTTTTCCTCCAGCAGTCTATTTTGGATGTAACCAATCTGGTTATTCTCAGCAAGTTCCTTGATATGTGCCTGGGGATCTTTGCCCATTTGTTGAGCCTGCATGGCGACTACGCGTAAAACATCTTCCCGGCTAACCTCGATCTTCTCCTCTTCAGAAATGCGTTTATGGGCAAAAAACCAGCGTAGGTTGTCTATAGCCGCCGCATTGGCGTCGGCGTTAATCTGATCGGTGTCTTTTGCCACCTCCTCCTCCGTGGCTCCCTGTGCCCGGCGATTGCGTACAATGGACTGAACCGCATTCTGCTTTTCCTGTTGGTGGAAGGAAGGGGGCACATCAAACTTCAAGCTGGCTGTGTATGTTTCGCGAACTTGCATTTTCACTGTTTGGTTCGCCTCCCCCTTTTGGTTGGCTTCCAGATCTTCTTTTACCCCATTACGCAGTTTTTCCATGCTTTCGGCCTGCCAGCTTTTGGCAAATTCATCGTTCAGTTCAGGCAACACCTTTTCTTTAACCTCATCAACGGTAACTTCATAGGTTGCCTTTAGGCCCTGTAGCTTGGGTTGGGCGGGGTAATCATCTGGGAAGGTAACGTCAACAGTCCGGTTTTCTCCCTTTTTGGCACCCACCAGCTGGTTGGTAAAGTTAGGAATATAGTGGTCGTGATCTCCATCAGCATGAACATGCAAGGGCATGCTTTTTTGTTCGGACAGTCCACGCGCAGTTGCTGAAAATTCAGTGATAGGTTTCCCGTCGATTGTGCCCGTAAAGCTTACATTAATATAATCACCATCCTTGATGGCGCGATCCTGCTCCTTGTATTCGGCGCGTCCTTCCCGAAGATGATTAATGGCGTCATCCACTTTTTTATCGGTGATTTCCACTTTAGGGCGATTGGCGGGGATACCCTTGTAATCGGGTAATTCAAATTCCGGGGCGGTCTCAATATTCGCTATGAATGAAAACGCGGCACCTCTTTTGAATTCAACCTCCTCTACCTCAGGGTCCAGAACCGGTTTTAATTTATTATCCTCAACACCCTTTCGGTAGGAGTCATTAAGCAGCTTCTTTTTTGTTTCCTCTTCAATTTTTTGTTTGAAGCGGGATTCCACCTTGTCCAGTGGAGCTTTGCCCTTGCGAAAGCCCGATATGTTGGCTTGTTTTTGAAACTGTTTGGTTACTTCTTTAAATTCTGCGTCCACCTCCTCAGCTGGCAGGCTAAAGCGCAACTGCTTTTTGCAGGGTTCAAGATCAATTAATTCAACTTTCAGGTTCACGATATTATTATCCACTAAGTCCGCTAGCACGGGGAGCGCGCCAACCTAGAAGCGTGTCTCTTTTCCGTCAAGAACGGAGGCGCTAATTAACCCGGTCTCAGTCATTATTGGGCTTAGGGGTGATACTCAGATTATTGCAATCCAGATTACATCAATTAGGTTTGGCATGGGTTTATTGATTGGAAGCCCTGCCTTGCCTCATCCAGCCGAACACGCTATAAGGCGTCCTTTCCCTTGCTGGTCTAATGCGTAATCTTTTTGCCATTTATTTGGCTGCTTCGGTGGCTTCGGTGTGTGCGCAGGATGCGGAAACCCAGCCAGGCTTGGCGTTAACATGGCAGGTTGGGGAAGCTCAGGTCAGGACGGTGGCCCCCAATCTATGGCTGTATGTTCCTGAAGGCCAATCTCCTTCGCCCTTGGTGCCGGAGGGTCGATTCACCGCTACTTTTGAAGGTTTTGTGAACATTGATCTGCGGGGCGACTATTCCTTTCATGCTACAGGGAAGGGAGGAGTGAAGCTGGAGATCAATAACGCTGTACTGTTGGATCTTAAGGGGATTGGAGGCGTTACTCAGGCAAAAACGAAAACTATCCGGCTTAACAAGGGAGGTAATGCCATAAAGCTGACTTACACAAGTCCCAGCAAGGGGGATGCGCAGTTGCGCCTTTTCTGGAGTGAACGCCCTGACAAACCTCTTCCTCACGAGCCAGTTCGCAGTGGCCAATTGACCCATTTACCAAGTGCCGTTCTTACGCAGGCGACCTTGATTGAGCAGGGTCGGGAGTTGTTCCTTCAATATCGCTGTGTCCGCTGTCATTCCAGTGAAGGAGCCGCGATCCCGGAATTTGCCATGAGTGGGCCGGCCTTTAACGCCATTGGAGATCGCCTGAATCCAAGCTGGATGTCCAAGTGGATCCTGGATCCCAAGGCCCAACGTCCAAGTGCGCGGATGCCGCGGATGCTGCATGGAGAGCAATCTTCAACCGATGCCTCCCAAATTGCAGCTTATCTTTCAACCCTGAGGGTCAAGTCAGGCAAATCCCCGGTGAAACATCCTGAGCCAGATCTGGAAGCTGGTTTGGAATTGGTGCAAGAGCTCAATTGTGCCGGTTGCCACACGCTTCCTGGTGATCCGGCTGGAGAAGGCAAGTTGTCCCTTGCTCACCTCAATGGGAAATTCAAGCAGGGGCAGTTGGTGGATTTTTTGCAGGGTCCCAATAACCACTACACCTGGACGCGAATGCCGAAATTTAATCTCTCAAAAAAGGAGGCTGTAAATATCGCCCAATGGTTACGGAGTGAAGCCAGGCCGCATCAGGAACCACTGGTAAAGATTGACGCTGAATTCATTGTTCAGGGCAAGAATCTGGTCACTTCGCGTGGTTGCCTCAACTGCCACAGCCATGAGGAGAAAAATCAATTTAAGGCTCCAGATTTGAAGGCGGTACGGGCGGATAAACTGATGGAAGGTTGTTTGTCTGGGGAAGCCGGGGGCAAGACACCTCACTTTGGGTTCTCCACCGAGCAACTCGCAGCACTTCGCGCCTTTACTTCCACCGACCGCAAGTCTTTGCACCGCCATGAGCCGGCTGAATTTGCCCGGCGCCAGATACGGGTGCTCAATTGTAATGCCTGCCACGGTGAACTCGAAGGATTCTCAAAGCTCGACACCATTGGCTTAAAGCTGAAACCCGAATGGTTGGAAAAACTTTTTTCCGGTTCACTTGATCAAAAGCCCCGGCCTTGGTTGAAATACCGCATGCCCGCTTTTCCTGCGCGAGCCAGGGGATTGGCACACGGTTTGGCGCTGGGGCATGGTTATCCAGCTGTTACACCGGTTGAGAAGGATCCAGTGGATGCAAACTTGGCAAAAATAGGCCGCGATTTGGTGGGTGTTGATGGTGGGTTTTCCTGTGTGGCCTGTCACGGTGTGAAGAATCGTCCGCCCCTGCAGGTTTTCGAGGCGCAGGGGGTGAACTTTGCCCGGGTGAATGAACGGATGCGACCAGAATACCTGATGCGCTGGATGCTCGATCCCTTGCGTGTCGATTCACAGACCCGAATGCCTGATTATTTTGATGAGAATGCGCGTAGTGTGCTCGTTGATGTACTGGAAGGGGACGCCAAGAAACAGATTGAAGCCATTGGTCAATATTTAAGGCAAGGCAAAGCCATGAAAATACCCGTAATGCAATAAGGTTTGGCGGGCAAAGAATTTAAAATGAAAAATAATAAAACACTTCTACTAGTGGCCCTATTGGGCGTATTGACGATTTCGGCACAGGCTGAAGGAAAATGGACTGTTCTTTTTGATGGAAAAAAGGTCACCGGGTTGCGCGGGTATGGCCAGAAGGTCTTTCCAGAAAAAAGCTGGAAAGTGGAGAAAGGAACCCTCAAGACCATTACCCGCGGTCAGGGTGGGCAGCCTCGTGATTTGGTCACCGTTGGCAGTTTTACCGATTTTGAATTCGAATGTGAATGGAAAGTATCGCCCCGGGGCAACAGTGGCATCATGTACCGCGTGAAGGAAACCAATCGTCCTGCATACTTTACCGGTCCGGAAATGCAGGTGTTGGATGATGAACGTCACCCGGACGGAAAGGCAAACTTTCCGTTGCGCACCGCCGGCTCGCTCTACGACATGATTGGCAAGGGGATGAAAGACAAGAAATACAATAAGGCAGGCCAGTGGAACAAGGTGAGGATCGTGTGCAAGGACAACAATGTGGAGCACTGGCTCAATGGGCAAAAGCTGCTTGCATATAAGTGGGGCAGTGATGAAGTCACCGCCATGATCAAGAAAAGCAAGTTCAAGAGCTGGAAGGGCTTTATGCAGGAGCCCAAAGGACATATCGCTATCCAGCATCACGGGGAGGAAGTGTGGTATCGAAACATCCGGGTTCGGGGTAAGTAGTCTCTTGCGCGAATCCGAACGTGGATTTACAAATGTCGCATGAAATTCATGCGGCATTTTTTTGTATTTTTGGGTCTCCTGTCTTTTGGGATTAAAGCAGGTGAGCTCAATTCCTTGACCAAGGCTGAAGAGAAAGCCGGCTGGCAGCTGCTTTTTGATGGCAAGGATCTGAACGCCCATTGGCGCAACATCGGCCAAAAGGAGGTCACCGGAAAGGGATGGGTTGTTGAGAAGGGTGTTCTGGTTAAGCAGGAAGGGAAAGAAGCGGGCAATATATTAACCCGGCGAACCTGGACTGATTATGAATTTGCCTGGGAATGGAAGATAGGCCCTAAGGGTAACAACGGGGTAAAATACATGGTGCTGGAGAAGCGCGGCGCCATTGGTCACGAGTACCAGATGATTGATGATCGTCACTGGCAGCAGAAGCCGATGAGCCAGACCGGAACCTTTTATGTTGTGTTGCCGCGGGAGGTGAAATTGGCCGAGCCGGTGCGCATCGATAAATGGAACCAGTCGCGCATCAAGGTGCAGGGGAAAAAGGTGGAGCATTGGCTTAATGGACAAAAAATTCTGACCTACTCGCTGGGCAGCGATCGGGTGTTGGCTGGTGTGGCCAAGAGCAAGTTCAAGAAGTTTCCGGGATTTGGCAAGAAGGTGACCGGACATATTCTGCTCACCGATCACAAGGACCGATGCGAATTTCGTAACCTGAAAATTCGAGAAATCAAATGAAGACAGTTTTTGTCTTCCTCTTTTTGGGTGTTTCCATAATCGCGGCACCCAAGAAATTGCTGGTGCTTGGCCAAAAACCTGACGGTCATCCGCCCGGCACACACGAATACATGCCGGGCGCCCGGATTGTAAAGGCGCTACTTGCTGGACGTGATGATGTGGAGGCAACTATTACGCAGGCTGATGAGCCTTGGGTTGACGGGCCGAAACTAATCGCCGAGGCAGATTGCGTTGTGCTCTTTGTTAATGAAGGCGGTCGTTTTATTCAGGAGAACCCCAAACGGGCGAAGGCGTTTGCAGATTTCGCCAAGCGCGGTGGCGGACTGGTGGTTTATCACTGGGGCATGGGCGCGCGTGATGCAAAGCTGATCGCGCCATTCCTTAAACTCTTTGGCGGTTGTCATGGAGGGCCGGACCGCAAATATACGGTGGTGAAGGAAGCCCAGTTTCAAGTTGCCGCACCGAAGCATCCGGTGATGGCCGGTATTAAATCCTTTGAGCTGCCCTTTGAGGAATTCTATTACAAGCTCAAGGTGCCCAAGGCACCGCAGAACTGGACGGCTCTGGTAAAGGTGCCGATTGAAGGGAATGAGGAGACGGTAGGCTGGGCGTGGGAGCGGCCTGATGGAGGGCGTTCAGTCGGCTATAGCGGGCTGCACTTTCATGTGAACTGGAGGCACGAACAATACCAGCGACTGATTGCTCAGGCGGTGCTTTGGACATTAAGAAGGCCCGTCCCCAGCGGGGGGATCAAATTGAGGCTGGATTCGAAAGTGATCGAATTACCCGGGCGTTAATTCACTATCTTGCCAATACAGTAGAGGTGCTGGTGTCCTCGAATAAAAATCTGTCCCTGACTGATCGAGGGGCTACTGGAGACCAGTTCCTTCAGCTCGTTCTTGGCGACCACTTCAAATTTTGGACCGGGTTTAATGACGCTGGTGATACCGCGGTCGGAGACAAAGTAGGCCAGTCCATTGGCAGTGATGGCTGAAGCGCTATGCCCTCCGCCCAGTCGTTCCATCCAGAGGCGCGTGCCATCCCCGGCCTTGAAGCAGCTGGCGATGCCGTTATCGGCAACAATGACAAAATAGGGGCCCACCACAACGGGTGAAGGGACGTAGGAGGCGCCCTTTTTCACCCGCCAGGCGATATGGGTTTTGGTGATATTACCGCGGCCTTCAGGGCGGATGGCCAGGATGTGGCGCTCAGGGAAGCCGCCGGTCACGAAGGCGTATTTGCCGTTGTAGACCATTGACGCCACAAACTGCTCGGTGGGTCCGTCAATAATCCAGTGACGTTTGCCATTAGCCGGGTCATAGCTGGCGACAGATTTGCTGCCGCATAGGATCATCTGTTCGCGTTTATCGATTCTACGGATGATCGGGGTGGCGTAGCTTCGGGTTTTATTTTCGCGCGGCACCTTCCATTTAATTTCACCGGTTTTCTGGTCCAACGCCGCAAGGTAAGCCTCACCATCATGGTCTCCATTTACAATCACCAGATCCCGGTACAAAATCGGGCAGGCGTTGAACCCGTGGGCACTGATAAATCCACCCACGTCGCGGGACCATTTCTTTTCCCCTGCCATATCAAAGGCGCTCACCACGAACGAGCCGGGGGTAATCATACGGGCAGCCCCGACATTGGGTGCGGTGATCTTGCGGTTATCCACCTTCATGGCTGTTACATAAATCATTTTACCATCGGTAACCGGTGTGCTGGAGGCGCGGCTATTAAGCCGGTGCAGGGTTTCCAACGGGGTCTTGAGGATGGTGCTTTGCCACAGTGTTTTGCCGCTGCGCCGGTCCAGGCATAGCAGGACCCGCTCCTCTCTCTCAGGCAGGCAGCTCAGGAGCAGGATCTTGTCCTCCCAGATGACCGGTGAGGAGTGTCCCTTGCCGGGGATCGCGACTTTCCAGGCAATGTTGTCAGAAGTACTCCATTGGGTGGGGGCGTTTTTTTCGGTGCTGGTTCCATCGCCGCGGGGGCCGCGCCAGCCCGGCCAGTTTTCTGCCAACAAGGAAAAGGAAAGAACCCAAAGGAATGCCAAGATACGCATGGGGGATATTCTAGGTTCGTTGGGGGGTGACACAAGGGGTTTCCTTTATTTCGGGAATAATATGCCAGTGATTTGCCATTGACGGGAGGAGGCCTGTCCCCTGAGTTTCAGTGCCTGTTCCATGGCAAAGATTACCCGCGCCCTCATTTCAGTCTCCGACAAGGAAGGACTGGTTCCTTTTGCTCAAACTTTGGCTGAAGCCGGGGTGGAAATTCTCAGTACCGGTGGCACTGCCCGCGCGATGCGTGAGGCAGGGCTGGAGGTCATGGACGTGAGCGACTACACCGGCTTCCCGGAAATGATGGATGGACGCGTGAAGACCCTGCATCCCAAGGTGCATGGGGGGCTCCTGCACCTGCGTGGCAATGCGGAGCATGAGTCGGCCTGTGAAGAGCACGGTATTAAGCCGATCGATCTGGTGGTGGTGAATCTTTACCCTTTTGAGGAAACGGTGGCCAAACCCGATGTCACGATTGAGGATGCCATTGAGAATATTGATATTGGAGGGCCCTCCATGTTGCGTAGTGCGGCCAAGAATCACGAGAGCGTGACGGTGATCACTGACCCGGCAGATTACACGGTTGTGGCCGAGCAGATCAAAAGTGAAGGGCAAACCACGCTGGCGCTGCGCCGTGTATTGGCAGCCAAGGTATACGCGCGCACCTCTGAATATGACGGAGCGATTGCCGAACACCTGATGAGCGCCTTCAGTGACGGGGAAGGGGAGGCCACTGACGAAATGCCTGAGGAACTCCTGGTGCAGTCATCCCTGAGCCAGACTCTGCGCTACGGGGAAAACCCGCACCAGCGCGCAGGCTTGTATGGTAAGTTCGATGAATATTTCGAGCAACTGCACGGCAAGGCCCTTTCCTATAATAACATCCT
>JASLKQ010000030.1 GCA_030747505.1 Verrucomicrobiota bacterium
ACATGGCAGCGGTTCCCGGATGAATTTCATGGGCCAGATAAATTCCCAGACTCTTGGCGTGCGCCCGAATTTTGGCAGTCTTCTTGACGAACCGGTCCTCGCCTTCTTTAACGAGGTCAAAATCTCCTCCAGCCCAGAATCCCCACGGGTAGCCGGTGGCCAATTCCCAACCGTGGGAGACGCCCCAAAACATTGGCAGAATTTTGATATTCAGTTCCGCACAGAGGTCCATCAGGCGCAAAATATAATCCTCATACCACTGCTCTAAGTCTTTTGGGCTCTTATCTTGATTCGGGCCGTGAATGAAGGGGTGACCACTCTTGGTGCCTGTCCACACACTGGTGTGTACCCAGAAGGGGCAGTGACCACTGACTCCATCTAGCTTGAGTCCATGCTGTTCAAAGGCATCTTTGATGTCCTTGGCACTTTTGAATTGCTCGCCCGAATCTCCATCTTCGAGCATGTAATTGCTGGGTTGAGCACCGGCCGCACCGGCTTCCTTGGCAAAGGTAAGAAAGCCATCGAGCCCTTTGGAGCCATGCTGTGCACCTTCAATACTGGAATGATAAACAGGTTTTGCCATAATAATCCTCTAAAAGGGTTTTTATCGGGTGGCGGGAAACTACCGAGGAAAAGCCGAGAAGGCAACTTGATTTCAAATACGGAAAAACTGTAGAAAAACAGGGTTATTGGCGGCTGCGGCGAGCTTTCAGTAATTCTTTCTCCGCTGCAAAAGCCTTTTTTTGAATCCAAGAGTGCCAGCCTCTTTCCAGCATTAAAGTGCCTTTTCCGCTGTACCTAGGGCCTCCCCAATTACGATTGATGGCTTGTTCAAAGGCGCGCGCCAGTGGTGCGGGGTCTCGACCACGGGCGGCAAGAACGGCTTTGTCATTTACCACAGCCCCGAGAAACTTTGTAGCGTCAGTGTGTGTGCGCATAAAAAAATCAAAAATAGACCAACCAATGTCATACCCCATACCTATGTTGCCATCGAACATCTGTTTCCAGTGCTCGTAATCGCTGGAGAGTAAATACTCTTTTAAATTTGGCAGCCGGCCTGTCTTTCTCATGCTGTTAAGGCGTACCCAGCGCTGATGTTGGTCGTCACGCAGGCCGTTGGATTTCTGTATCCATGCAGGGGCTTCGCCCAGCCAATCGGCACTGCCTTCAATCATCCAGAAGGGCAATTGGCCGAACATTTCGTGCATGATTGCATGGCACCCTTCATGCAGAAGAGTGGGGACTAGTCGCCATGTTAAGTGGGATTCTTGTTTCCATGTCACGATTTCATTGGCCTTCGGACTGAAGAATCCGAGTAGGTTTTTAGACACTTCGTTGCGATGGCGCTTCTTAGAGTATTCTTTGTAATCCTCATAGTTTCCGAAAATTCGGAATCGAATCCGAAAATCACGGCCAACATTCCTCTGGAATACTGTTTGGTGAGATCGGACCAAATTCGCCAGTCCAAAGTTGATCGTATAGATCATCGCCGGGGTCAGTTTATACTCATGAACGGCGAATTCAGCATAACCGAGAGAATATCCCGGAACTTTTTTCGGGTCCCATCTTTGGCTTTTCTCGAAGACATAGCCCTTGTTTCCCTCCCCATATATACTTGGTTGAAAGTCTTTCCCCTGGAACATGGCCCGCGTTAATTCTGCAGCGGGAACGCTGGGTATCACGAGAAGTAACGGAGCAAGTAGGATCCAGTGGATGTATATTCGGGAATTCATGGGACACTCAGGTCGCTTGAGACAATGTGCACCCATTTGGTCAAGCTGTAAAGGTTGGAAGCTTCGCAAACGGTTGTCATTCATCGGGTTCATGTGCAAACTGCTGAAGCGATGGAAAATTATTACGACACCCATGCGCATCTGACTTTTCCGGATTTTGCTGATGAGATACCTGCAGTGATTGAGCGCGCACAAGCTGCAGGTATAACCAAAATCATAACTATTGGCACTGACTTGGAGAGCAGTCTTCGTGCGGTGCAACTTGCTGAAACGTATGAGTCTATCTACGCAGTGGTGGGATGGCATCCTAATGATCTTGAGTCAGCTCCCGAAGATGTACGCGATGGTTTAAGGCCTCTTTGTGTTCATTCGAAAGTTGTAGCTATTGGCGAAACCGGGATTGATCATTATCGGCTCCCCAGTAGTGGGGGTGGATCTGATGCCGAGGACAAAATCTGGAAGGCAAGGCAGGAGAAAATATTTCGTCAACAATTGGAACTGGCGGTGGAACAGAATCTAAATGTCGTAATCCACCAAAGAGCGGCTTTGGATGCAACGTTGGCAATATTTGAACAATATTCAGACAGGATACGTGGGCAATTCCACTGTTTTGTGGATGATGTGGCAAGCATGCAGCGCGTAATTAATATGGGTTCGCTGGTTAGTTATACAGGTATAGCCACGTTTAAAAATGCAAAAGATGTGAGGGAAACTATTGATGCAACACCTTTGGATAAATTGATGCTCGAGACCGATAGCCCCTTTTTGGCACCGGTTCCTCATCGAGGGAAGAGGTGTGAACCCTCCTTTACGCGTAACGTGGCTGAAGTGGTTGCTGAAGTGAAAGGTGTTTCTATGGGTGAGTTAAGCGAAGGCACCTGCGCTACAACGGACGCTTTTTTTTCAAAACTTACGTTATCTTAGCAAGGCGGCAAGTTGTTCATGTCTTAGCACGAAGCTTATTGCTAAGGCGATAGTCATCGCAATAAAGGGAGCTGGATCAACTTTACCCGCGATTAGGGGTGTTTTACGAAAGGGCGCGAAGAGTCGGGTTCCGCAGTTGTCGATATTTTTCCAGAACGGGTGCTCTCCAAAATATACATACGAATTAAGAATGAACAACGTAAGTATTATCATGGATAGATAGACAGTGGCTCTGCAATCCAACATTATTAGTAAGAGTAAATGTTTGTAGAGGGAGCTTTGAGTTCCTCCTGCTCCAATGTGAGCTATCCATGTGGATTCAGTTGTGTGGACGAGAATAGATAGAACCAGCGTAGATGCCCAAAGTAAGGCTGGTGATAGCCCGCCAAGCCAACCGAATTGGGATCGCAAAAAAGATCTCCAGATTTTTGCAGTATCCGTGTCAGGCTTTACGGACACCAAGAGCGCTAAACAGAAATATAAGGCACTAAGCCATCTGGCAAAACTGATTGTTGAATAAGCAAGGGCTCGCTGGAAAAAATCACTTCGAAAGTGAGGGGCCACATCGATGGATTCCAATGAGGGAATCCAATCGAGTCCTGGTCCAAATCGATGATAGAAAACTGATCGCGCAGTCAAAAGGATGATTAGGGCAATTAGATAAACCCATGAATGTTTAAAGGTTTTCCCTTGCCGTGGGGTTGGCCCGGCTACTGCATTTGCCGGTTTGGGGCGTGGCATCGTCCCTGCCCGCCAGAGAACCCAAAAAAGCAGGCCAATGAGGTTTAAAATACCATGCAGCCAGTCCATCCTTTAGGGCTGGGAGACTACATCATTTTCAGAAGCGTGTCAGCCATTTCTGAAGGTGTTTCAGCGACCCCAATGCCGGCATCCCGAAAGGCAGCTTTTTTTGCATCTGCTGTACCCTTGCCACCGCTGACGATGGCTCCGGCGTGGCCCATGCGTCTACCGGGAGGTGCAGTTGCCCCGGCGATGAAGCCGGCAATCGGCTTGGAACAGTTGTCCTTAGCCCATGCAGCGGCTTCTTCTTCTGCTGTGCCGCCAATTTCGCCAATCATGATGATTCCTTCGGTTTCTGGATCCTCATTAAACATTTTCAATACGTCCAGATGTGTCATGCCGGGGATCGGGTCGCCACCGATACCCACACAGGTCGATTGACCCTTTCCAGCAGAAGTAATTTGCCATACGGCTTCATAGGTCAAGGTGCCGCTTCGGGAGACGACGCCAATATTACCTTTCTTATGGATGTATCCTGGGGCGATTCCAATTCGACAACCACCATGGGAATTTTCGCCTGTGCCGGGGGTGACAATACCAGGGCAATTGGGGCCGATGAGCTTGGTGCTGCTTGCATCAAGCACCTTTTTTACACTGAGCATGTCTCGGACAGGAATGCCTTCAGTTATGGCTACAACCAGATCGAGGCCAGCATCGATACCTTCCAATATGGCATCTGCAGCGAAGGGGGGAGGGACAAAAACGGCACTGGCTGTAGCTCCCGTTTCCGATACCGCTTCGGCGACGCTATCGAAGATGGGTACTGTGTCGGCAAAAGTTTGGCCTCCCTTGCCGGGGGTAACGCCCGCGACGAGTTGCGAGCCGTAGTCGAGGCTCAATTGTGCGTGGCGTCCTCCAAAGCCACCTGTGATGCCTTGAACGAGGAACTTGGTAGTGGGTGTGACGAGTATGGACATGAGATTTACTTTGCGGCTTCAACGGATTTTTGAGCTGCTTCGGCCATGCTTTCAGCAGTTATGAGTGGAAGGCCTGAGTCAGCCAAGGTTTTGCGGCCAGCTTCAACATTATTGCCCTCTAGCCTTACGATCAGCGGTAATTTGAGGTCAGTCTCTTTGGCTGCAGCAACAACGCCTTGGGCGATTGTGTTACAGTTCATGATGCCGCCAAATATGTTAATCAAAATGGCTTTCACTGCGGGATCGCTCAGGATTATTTCGAAAGCTGCCTTCACTTGTTCTTGAGTGGCACCGCCGCCAACATCGAGAAAGTTGGCTGGGTCACCTCCGTAATGTTTGATGGCATCCATGGTTGACATCGCAAGACCGGCTCCGTTTACCAGGCAGGCAATATTGCCCTCCAGTTTGATATAGTTGAGGTCATGTTTACCTGCCTCCACTTCCAGTGCGTCTTCCTCTGAGATATCCCGCATCGCCTTGATATCGGGATGGCGGAACATTGCGTTGGAATCGATGGACATTTTGGCGTCCAGCGCGACCACCGATTCTGTGCCGTCCTCATTTTCAATCAGGGCCATCGGGTTTACTTCTAGCATCGAGGCATCGCATCCAGCCCAGGTGTCATAAAGACACTGCAGTAGGCGACCGCATTGGTTGATGAGTTTCCCCCGCAGGCCGAGAGCAATCGCAATTTTTCGGCCTTGATAGGCTTGCAGGCCCAGATCCGGATCGATAGTTTCCTTGAAAATTTTCTCCGGCGACTCTTCGGCGACTTCCTCAATATTCATGCCGCCTTCTGCACTGGCCATGATAATGGGTCGCCCTTTTGAGCGGTCCAGAAGTACGGCCACGTAGTACTCATTCTTGATTTTCTGGGCGGAGGTAATAAGGAGTCGATTAACCTGTTTGCCCACCTCACCGGTTTGTTTGGTAACCAGTATGTTGCCAAACATTGCCTCGGCCTTGGCGTTGGCATCCTCTGGGCAGTCGGCTAGATGTACGCCACCCTTAAACCCATCCTTAAAGGTGCCCTTGCCGCGACCTCCGGCGTGAATCTGACTTTTTACTACGACACTTTTATGTCCCGTGTCAAATAGCTGTTGGATCGCCTCGTTTGCTTCGTCAATTGAAGTTGCCGGATGACCGGGAGGCACTTGAACGCCATGTCGCGCCATTAATTCCTTGGCCTGATATTCGTGTAGGTTCATGGATAAAAAATGAGAGCCCTTGTATTGAGGCAAGGACTCGGGCCGATCAAGGAATTTTGTGTGTTTTTTAACGCTCGGCCAAGGCAACCCAAGGTTTTCCTTCATCGCCGGCATACTGGGCGCGCGGACGGATGAGTCGATTGCCATCGAGATGCTCGATCATGTGGGCGGTCCATCCAGCTGTACGGGCAATTGCAAAGATGGGTGTAAAAAGGTCAGTGGGGATATCAAGTGAGTAGTACACAGTCGCCGAGTAGAAATCTACATTTGCGTTAAGATTCTTCTTTTCCAACATTAATTCAGCAATGCGCTCGCTCATTTGTATCCACTTGGGTTCGCCCAGTTCCTTGGTGAGCTTTTTGGCCATACGCTTAAGGTGTGGGGCACGCGGATCGAGCACGCGATAAACCCTGTGACCAATACCCATGATACGACGCTTGTTGGCGAGGCAGTCATCGACATAGGCATCAACCTTATCGAGATCACCAATCTCCTGAAGCATCTTGATTACACCTTCATTGGCTCCGCCGTGCAGAGGCCCCTTCAGGGTTCCGATTGCACTGGTTACTGCACTGTAAACATCACTAAGGGTAGCGATGGTGACGCGCCCGCTAAAAGTGGAGGCGTTGAACCCGTGGTCGGCATGGAGGATGTAACAGATATCCATTGTCCGTTCCATGTCCGTACTAGGCTTGTTACCAGTGATGAGCCAGATGAAATTTGCGGCTTCACCCAGGGTAGAGTCCGATTCCAGAATATCTTTACCCTGGCGAAGTCGGTGAAAAGCGGCGACAATAACCGGAACCTGTGCGATCAGTTGAATGGATTTTTTACGGACTGCTTCAAGGTCATCATTCGTTTCGGCTCCGGGGTCGAAGCAGCCCAGTGCACTGACTCCGGTCCTAAGTGCGTGCATCGGTGAAGTGTCTTTGGGAAGGGCTTTCAGTACGTCGATTAAGCCCTCCGGGAGATTGCGGCTGGCGACAAATTCTGCCTTGAGTGTGACCAGTTCATCAGTGCTTGGCAGGTGGCCTCGATGGAGCAGATGCACCACCTCTTCAAAAGTTGCGTTTTCGGCCAGGTCGTTGATGTTATATCCGCAGTAAATAAGCTCGCCGAGCTCTCCGCGGACATCGCTCAAGTTCGTTTCTGCGGCCACCACCGCTGCCATTCCTTTATCAATGGAATTTGCAGATTCGCTCATAGTCATAGCATTGATATGCCCGGAGGCAATTGGTTCAAGAAGTGGGGAATCTAAGGAACTAACAAGAAGTCGTCAAGCGTTTGCGTTCTGAGGGTGCCTTTCAGGTAACTTGGTTAGCTGTGTTAAGGTTTGCGTACTGCGCGGTAGGTTAAAAACATCTCATTATCCACCTCTTTTCTGGAGTGCAGTTTGAACTGGGCCGCATCAGCGAGACGTTTGAATCCAGTGCCATCGGCAATCGTTGGGGCATCTTTCCCTCCCAGAATCAGTGGGCATATGGTTAGGTTTACCTCGTCCACAAGCCCAGCTCGAAAGAGTGAATCATTTAGCTTTCCTCCGCCCTCACAGAGAATGCGTTTGGCGTCATATTTCTTGGAGAGAAACTGAAGGGCTTTCCTGAAATTCACACTATTTACCCCGCAGACGAACACGGTGTCTGCTACGGCTTCTATTTCCTTTAAACGCTTGCGTGAAATTTGTTCGCTAGTCAGTACTACTATAGGAGCACCCATTGATTGGAATAATTTATGTTTTTGATTTACATGCCCCCGTCCACTTACAATTACCCGTATCGGGAGATCCTTTTCTTTTTTACCAAGGCCCAGCGTAATGTCTGGCTGGGCGTTGAGTGTCTCAGCTCCGGTAAATATTGCATCGGCCTTGGTTCGCAACTCCAATAATCTGGCATGATCGGAGCGGCTACCGAAGGAACTCACCTTGCCATTGGCACTGGCGATTTTACCATCGGCACTCATTGCCATGTTGATGAACACAAAAGGCCGGCTCATGTGATCAGCATCGCATCGCCATAGCTGAAGAAGCGATATTTTTCGTGGACCGCTTCGGCGTAAGTTTCCATAACCCATTTATGCCCGTATGTTTCTCCTGGGGCGCCGAAGGCACTAACCAACATGAGCAGGGTGGATTGAGGGAGGTGAAAATTGGTGATAAGCGCGTCCACGACTTTAAATGCCCGTGGTGGGTAAATAAAAATGTTCGTTGTTCCACTTGTCTCAGTGAGGGTAGGGGAGGATTGAGCTACACTTTCCAGCACACGGACGGTGGTAGTGCCCACAGCGATCACTCTTCGCCCTTCATTTTTCGCACGGTTGATTGCATCCGAGGTTGCCGCAGTCAGGGTAAAGTGTTCGACATGCATCCGGTGGTTGTCCAGTTCGTCGACTTTTACCGGGGAAAAAGTGCCCAGACCGACATGCAGGGTTAAGTTATGTATCTCCACTCCTTTGTCCTGTAATTGGCGGATTAACGCCTCAGTAAAATGTAGTCCGGCCGTTGGCGCGGCGATGGAGCCGATAGAGGTGGCGTACACGGTTTGGTAACGCTCAATATCCTCTGTTTTCCGAGCGAAAGGTTCACGTTGGATGTAGGGAGGTAAAGGCATTTCGCCCAAGGTCTCCAAGTCAGCCAATAGGTTCTCGGTACCAGCGAACCGAACTCGAGCATGACCCTCATCATTCTTTTCCACTATCTCGGCAGTGAGATTGGAGGGTTGGCTGTGAGGGTCAAACAGGGCAATGCGGCTTCCTTGAGGCAGTCGTTTTCCTGGCCGTAAAAGTGACCACCAAGTTTGATCTTCATTCCTTTCGGTGAGGAGCAATTCTACGGCAGCTTCTCCTCCAATTTTTTGACCCCGCAATCGGGCTGGAATGACACGAGAGTTATTCATTACCAGCACATCCCCCTTTTTCAAGAACAGGGGGAGGTCTCTGAAATGGTGATGTGTACGCTGGTTTGTGGATCGATCTGCCACCAGTAGGCGGGAAGCATCGCGTGCTGGAGCGGGGTGCTGCGCAATAAGCTCAGAAGGCAGTTCGAAGCTAAAATCCGAAGTTTTTAGTGTTTTTTCCTGTTTTTCGCTACTCACGTGCCGAATTGAGCCATTTTTGAAAGGAAAACGCTAGCCAATGGTGTTTTTGATAAAAGCACAGAATAAAACGCAAATTAGTTGACGAGTGTGAAAAAGTAGGACTAAAGTGTTGCGTTGTGTGGCAAAGTGGGTTAAATGTGCATCAAGCACACGATGGAAGAGGTAAGCGACATTGCGCCTGTATATTACAATTCACTCTACGAACATGGAGTGGACGGGAAGCGTCGCGTTCAGGTGCCAGCCAAGTGGCGACCCGTTTCGCCCGATGTGGAA
Source organism: Verrucomicrobiota bacterium (assembly GCA_030747505.1). Lineage (GTDB taxonomy): Bacteria > Verrucomicrobiota > Verrucomicrobiia > Limisphaerales > UBA1100 > UBA1100. Next base: position 8,949 of record JASLKQ010000030.1, read on the forward strand.
TTTACACTGATCGTGTGGCCGAAGTCAGCTCACGGCCCCTGTTTGCGGGCATTACCACCAGAACAAATGAGCAAGCTGATGGAAGATATCAACGGGATGGGTAACGACGACCCCAACAAGGTTGTGCTCAAGCGTTTTATTGGCAGCGAGAGTGTGCAGGTGGCTTTGGATAAGGCTGGACGGATCTGTTTGCCGGAGGAGATGGCAAATTTGGCGGGAATAGCAAAAAAAGCGGTGCTGGTCGGATTATTGGATCGCTTTGAGATTTGGAGTCCTGATCGCTACGCGGAAGTGCGAAGTGATGATCAGGTGATGGCCGGTGCGGCATTTAGCTTGATGGAGTAGCTCCAAGAGGAGCATAGAGAATTTGGACTGCCATTCCGGCAGATGCCAAGGAGGTGGGATACGTGTTGGTCGGGGTGAAACCCTCCGGCCAACGCGGACCCTTTTAGAATAAAGAATTAATACATGGATGAAGTGGTCGAATTTCATCATGAACCAGTGTTGGTTGATGAGGTAATAGAAGTACTTCGACCGAAGAGTGGAGGGAATTATCTGGATGGCACTTTGGGTGGAGGCGGTCATGCGGAGTCGGTCTTAAGAGTAAGTTCTCCTGACGGTAAGTTGTGGGGGATGGATCGGGACCAGTGTGCAATCGCGGCGGCGTCCAGTCGTTTGGCAGCATTTGGGGATCGGGTGCAAATTAAACACGGTTCCTATAGCAGTGCAGTGGGTTGGGTTTCTGCACAAACCTTGGATGGGGTGTTGCTGGACCTGGGCGTTAGCTCGCCGCAATTGGACACAGTTGGGCGTGGGTTTAGCCTACAGATTGATGGGCCGCTGGACATGCGAATGGATTCTGCCCAGGAGTTGACTGCTGCTCAGGTGGTTAATGAATGGTCCGAGGAGGATTTGGCTGACGCAATATGGCAATATGGAGGGGAACGGGATTCCCGTCGGATTGCCAGAGCAATAGTTAGAATGCGCAGAGAAGCACCGCTGGAAACCACGGGGCAGTTGTCTGCTGCGGTTGAAGACTCGAAGCGACGGGGTAAATATAAAAAGCATCCGGCTTTGAAGGTGTTTCAAGCTATCCGGATTGTAGTGAATGATGAATTAGGTGAATTAAATCGAGGCCTGGAGATGGCTTATCAGTTACTTAAGTCAGGAGGAAGGTTGGCGGTTATTACATTTCATTCACTGGAAGACCGGATGGTAAAGGATTTCGGGAACGAAAAGGTGCGCGCTTATGACGTGCCGGGCGAACGCGATATTCCCCTACAGCGGATAGATCGCGACCCTCAGATGAGTTGGTTGAAAAAAAAGTCAATCAAGCCGTCTGTCGGTGAGGTAAAGGAAAACCCAAGAGCGAGGAGTGCGCAACTGAGGGTTCTCGAAAAGGTTTAATGGAGGGACAATGAATCGAAAGAAAAGAAGTAGCACGGTGCGTTTTGGGCCAGCCCTCAAGGCGGTTGTCATTTGTTTGGTTACTTGTAGTCTTGGTATGGGGTACGTTTGGCAGAAGCAGCAAATTAATTCTTTGGGCCAGCAGATAAAGGAAAATGAAATTGTCTTGGAGGAATTGAAGCGTGAAAACAAGCGTCGAGGCGACAACTTGGCTTACCTTATGTCTCCTCAGGAACTGGATGCACGATTACGGCAGTTGAATCTGGATTTGGTGGTTCCCAAGCCCGAGCAAATTGTAGTGTTGCAGGAGTTGCGTGGAATTAATTCTGTGTATCGCTCAAAAACAGAGATTAGCTCCGTTCGAACGGCAAGTCGCTAGTTCTATTCCTTTCATAGGAGAGAAAACTTGGAAGAGGAATTTCCAGATTTAAGAAAGAAAGCGGGATACTGGATGTACTGCTTTGGCGTCATCATGTTGATCTCCTTTAGTTTTCTCGGTTATCGGTTGGTCGATTTGCAGGTGCTTCGCCATGGAGAGTTGAGTAATACGGCACGTGATAACACGGTTAGAACGATTGTTCGCGAACCACGCCGGGGCGATATTTTGGACGTTCGTGGTAACTTGATGGCTACCAGTCTCTTTGTGAAAACAATCTGCGCTGACCCGGGAATGATAGGATCCTATGGCCCTCATTTGGCACGAGCATTGGCCCCTTGCCTGGAACTGGACGAGGCTCTCCTGCTTGGTAAGCTTGAACCCAAGTTGTTTAAGGGAGCAGAGGGCCAAATGCGCACCAATCGTTATGTGGTGCTCAAGCGCAAAGTGACGCGGGAAAAATGGGAAGAAATTCGTGATGTCCTTGAAAAAGTTGATCTTGGGGAAGTAAAGGGGAATTTTTCTAGGAAACAGCGGCAAATGATTCGTGGGGTGAGGCGGGCGATTTTTGCCGATGGAATGGAGGATCAACTAAGAGTGTATCCGGGGAGACGGATGGCTTCACATATTTTGGGTTTTGTTGGAGGTGCTGACCACGATGGGAAGGAAGGGATCGAGTCGGTTTTGGATTCAAAATTAACAGGAACCCGAGGATGGCGGGTTACTGAAACCAATTCAAAAGGTCACGAGGTTGTTTCCTTAAGGCATCAGGATGTAGCCGCACGTAACGGGTTGAATGCCAGACTCACTATCGATTCTCGAGTTCAACATATTGTTGAGACCGAACTGAATAAGGCCATGATCAAGTACCGCCCGCAGGGGGTAACGGCTGTAGTGGTAAGGCCTTCAACAGGTGAAATTATCGCTATGGCAAATCGGCCAGACTTTGATCCTAACAGGCCAGGTGATTTCCCGGCTGGGCATCGCCGTAATCGGGCCGTAACCGATATTGCCGAACCGGGTTCAACATTCAAGGCGGTGACGGTGGCTGCAGCCTTGAATGAGAGACAGGTGAGTCTAAGAACTGTTTTTGATTGTGAACGGGGATCGTTCTCCTATGGAGGGCGTCGGTTGCATGATCATCATCCGTACCATCGGTTGAGCGTGAAAGAGATAATAACCAAATCGTCCAATATCGGTTCGGCTAAGGTCGCTTTGCGATTGGGTTCTCCAAAGTTGTATCATTATATTCGGCAATTTGGATTTGGAGAAAGAACTCGAATCAGTCTTCCCGGTGAGGTGAGAGGAACGGTGCATAGACTGAATAAATGGAATAAACTATCAATTACAAGGGTCCCTATGGGTCATGAAGTGGCAGCAACACCTATCCAAATGGTAATGATGGCCAGTGCAATAGCGAATAAAGGAAAACTAATGCGGCCCATGTTGTTGCGCCAGTTGGAGGATGAGCGAGGTCAAGTAGTGGTGAAATACCATCCTGAGGCGGTAAGGCAGACTGTCACTCCCGATACGGCTCGTAAAGTAACAGAAGCCTTGAAGACGGTTGTTCAATCTGGGGGTACTGCTACAAGAGCCGCCTTAGAGTACTACACTGTAGCTGGTAAAACGGGGACTGCGCAGAAGGCAGGTCGAGGTGGATATATTCCTGGTAAATATTATTCTGCATTTGTGGGTTTTTTCCCTGCAGACCGTCCGGCCTTGTGTATATATGTGGCTCTAGATGAGCCTGCCGGGGAATATTATGGAGGACTTACGGCTGCACCCGTGTTCAAAGCGATTAGTGAAAGGGCGGCAAGTTATCTTGGAATTAAGCCGGATCTTGTGCCACAAGGATCCATTGCTTCGCGAAGTGGAGGACGTTAAGTCATGACCCTCTCGGATTTGCTTGAGGGTACTTTGCACAGGCTATTACAAGGCAGTAAAGACGTTCAGGTTACCCGTATTGTTTATGATTCCCGGCAGGTGACACCCCATTCACTATTCATTGCTCTAAAGGGAAGCAAGGCGGACGGTCATCATCATGTTGCCGATGCCTTTAACCGTGGTGCGGCTGCAGTGGTAGTTGAGCATTCAGTAGAACTATCGGGCTCTCATACTGTGATTGAAGTGGATGATACACGCATGGCATTGGCCAAATTTGCTTCAAGGTTTTATGGATATCCAGCGGATGACTTGAAATTAATTGGAATTACCGGAACCAATGGCAAAACCTCGGTGTCGTTTCTTGTCCGGCATCTACTACAGCAGGTCGGCTGCCGCTGCGGACTTATTGGGACTGTGGAATATGATTTGGGTAATCGTATTATTCCAGCAATGCGGACCACTCCTGAATCACCAGAAATTTATGAATATTTGGCGGCTATGGTAAAAGAGGGTTGTATCTATGGCGTAATGGAGGTGAGTTCCCATGCATTGCTGCAACATCGTGTACACGGTGTGAAGTTTGATACAGTTGCCTTTACAAATCTTACACAGGATCATCTCGACTATCACGGTACTATGGAAAATTATTTCAAGGCCAAGCGAAGTCTCTTTGAATTGCATGTTAAAGGAGCCAAGATAGTAAATGGAGATGATCAATATGGAGGCCGGTTGGCACGGGAGTATGAAGCAACAACAGTGGGGAAAATGGAATCGGCTCAACTGAGGGTTGAAGTAGTTGAGTTGGGCCAGTCCGGTTCACGTTTTCGGATTGATGGTATTCAGTTTCAAACACCGCTGATTGGTCGACATAACGTGGAAAATGCAGCTATGGCCATTGCGATTGTCCAGCAAGCCGCTGGCATATCTCTTGGCCAGTGCGTTGAAGCTTTGATCAAAGCGAGGCCTGTGCCGGGCCGGTTGGAGGCGATTGAAGAGAATCAACCATTTGGAGTTTACGTTGATTATGCGCATACCGATGATGCTTTAAGTAATGTATTGGAAGCTCTTCGTGAAATTACGCCGGGTAAATTGCAGGTGGTTTTTGGATGTGGAGGTAACCGGGATGTGGGTAAACGCGAAAAAATGGGTAGGGTTGCCGTCGAATTGGCTGATGCAGTGACGATTACAACGGATAATCCTCGAAGAGAGGATCCTGGTGATATTGCCCAGCAAATCGCAGAAGGCTGTTCATCTGTGAGACAGGAGGGGTGGAGTATTGAATTGGATCGTGCCCGTGCCATTGATGAGGTTCTGCGTAGTGCCCAGTCAGGGGATACGGTATTGGTGGCAGGTAAGGGGCATGAAACATATCAGGAAGTTAATGATTCAGTAATCCCATTTGATGACCGTGAGCATGCGCGGGCTGTACTGGCAAATTTAGGGTTTGAACGATAATGAGCGGATGGACTTTGCAGTTCTTGATGGATTCCTGTCCTGGTGAACCGAAGAATCTGGATCCTTCGGTATCCTTCCAGTGCGTTTGTTCAGATACCAGAAAGATAGAGCCAGGAGATCTGTTTTTTGCCTTACAAGGAAATAAATTTAATGGCAACAAATTCGCTACTCAAGCAATTGAAAAAGGGGCCGTGGCTGTAGTGATAGATGAACCGGCGCCTAAATTGCCTGCTTTATTGGTTCGCAATGTTCGCAAGTCATACGGGCAGCTGGCTGCCGCCCACCGTAAACGGTTTGATCTGCCACTCTTTGCTGTGGCCGGGTCCAATGGTAAAACTTCCTGTAAGGAAATGCTTGGGGCTATGTTGCGTGAGCACTTTGACACCCTCCACAGCGAGGCTAGTTTTAATAATGATGTGGGAGTGCCGGCTACTTTGTTGCGTTTAACTTCACGGCATGAATCAGCCGTACTGGAGTTGGGAACAAACCATCCCGGCGAATTGGCGCCTCTGATAAGCATGGCGAATCCCCAGTATGGTATTCTCACGGGAATTGGTCGGGAGCATTTGGAGTTTTTTGGTGATCTGGCAGGGGTTGCAAAAGAGGAGGGAATGCTGGCTGAGTTGTTGCCGGCGAGTGGAAAACTTTTTCTGTATGGTGACGGAAGTTGGGTTAAGTCAATGACTCAACGCAGCTCTCCGCCGTATGTTACCGTGGGGTTTAACCTCGAAAATGACTGGCGTATAAGTGAGGTGCAAATTGAGGAGGGATTGACCCGGTTTATGCTTGATACGCCGACTGCTCAGTTGGACGGGGAGTATTGCACTCCGCTTTTGGGAAGGCATCAGGCAGCTAATGCCTCCTTGGCAATCGCTGCGGCTTCGGAGTTGGGTTTGAGCAGAACAATGATACAAAAAGGGCTGGCTAAATGTCCTCACCCAAGGCAGCGATTACAGTGGGTTCACCATAGAGGAATTAACTGGCTGAATGATGCATACAACGCGAATGCTGATTCAGTCAAAGTGGCGTTGGAGACATTGGCTCAGATGCCTTGTACGGGCAGGCGATATGCGGTCCTTGGAGATATGGCTGAACTGGGTGAACATGCTGAATCTGCCCATCGTGAAGCTGGAGTAACGGCTTCCGGTGTGGTTTCAGGTTTGGTTGCCGTAGGTCAATGGGCTGAAGTCACAGCAGGTGCGGCACGTGAAAAAGGGATGGAAAATGTGGAGGTGGTTGCAGGCGTGAAAGAGTCAGTTGAACTGCTTCGTGAATGGCTTACGCCCGGGGATGTAGTCCTTCTTAAAGCGTCGCGAGAAAGTAAATTAGAGCAAATAGAAGAGCTATATTAATTCAATGCATTCGCGCTAAGAGAGATGTTTTATTATTTGAGTCAATTCCCCGCTTGGCTGGCCGAAAAAGGTCATAACCAATGGGCCGATTTGTTCTCACCGATGAATGTATTCCAGTATTCCACTTTTCGGAGTGCGGGCGCGGCGGTAACCGCGCTCTTTTTTTGCTGGTGGCTGGGCCCGCGAGTGATCCAATGGTGGCGTCGGATAGCAAGGCAAGAATACGAGGACCAGGCAAGAAGTCAGGGAGATATGGATGATGGAGAAAGTAAGCGCAATATCCCGACTATGGGAGGTTTGCTGATAGTCGGTTCGATTGATATTTCCGCTTTATTGTGGGCTCAATGGAATCCTTTGGTGACACTCACGTTGCTCTCGATGTTAGTGTTTTGTTTATTGGGATTTTATGATGATTATTGCAAGATTACAGAGCAAAACAGCAGAGGGCTTAGTGAAAAAGTAAAACTGGTAGTCCAATTTCTATTGGCCGGCTTCATCGCAGTATATCTCTGGAGACTGGAAGAGACCCGTGTTTTGATTACAGAAGTTATGGTTCCTTTTTTGAAGAATCCTGTACTGGTTGGGCCATCAGAAACAGCGGTTTGGTCATTGGCCGCAGTGGTGGGGATAATTGTTACCGTTTTGGCTATTGTTGGGAGTTCCAATGCTGTCAACCTTGCTGATGGTTTGGATGGTTTAGCGATTGGCTCCACTCTTATTGTCTCGCTGGTTTTTTATGTTTTTACCTTCATTGCCGGGAATGTTGAGATTGCTAATGAACTTTATGTGCCCTATGTGCGTGGAGCGGTGGAGTTATCGGTAATATGTGCAGCGATGATTGGTGCCGGTTTAGGATTCCTCTGGTTTAACTGTTATCCTGCTCGCGTGTTTATGGGAGATACGGGGTCTCTGGCTTTGGGGGGGGGCTTAGGTATCATGGCGGTTTTGATTCACCAGCCTTTCGTATTAGTCATTGCTGGAGGTATATTTGTGATTGAGGCCCTTTCAGTTATCGTTCAACGCTACTGGTTTAAATGGACGCGCATGCAAACGGGGGAAGGGAGTCGGGTTTTTTTGATGGCCCCCCTCCATCATCATTTCCAGAAGAAAGGGTGGCATGAGAATCAGGTGGTAATGCGTTTCTATATTCTTGGGATTCTTTTTGCGGTTTTAGCTTTGGCGACTTTAAAACTAAGGTGAGTCGATGGACTGGTGGTTGGGGAAAAAAGTATGTGTGGTTGGATTAGGTCGTAGCGGGCAGGCGGTTATTAGTCTTTTGCTGCAAAGGGGGGCCAGTGTCGTTGCCTATGATGATGCTGATACGCCACTACCAAAGAGCGAAATATCTTCTTACGAACACCGGGGGGTTGGATTTCTTTATGATTCTTCAAATGAACAATCCTTGGAAAATTTGGATTTTGACCTAGTAGTTGTAAGTCCTGGGATTGCTTTCGATCACCCATTAGTCAAGCATTTGGATACCAGAGGGATTCCGATTTGGAGCGACTTGGAATTGGGCTGGAGGGAAACAAAATGTGCTTCCATTGCCGTTACAGGAACCAACGGCAAGACCACTGTCGTTGAATGGGTTGATACAATGTTGTCAGGAAGTGGGATTCAGACTGTTGCTGCTGGGAACATTGGATTGCCATTGAGTGAAGCAGTTGATGAGACTCAAGATTTGGATGTGGTGGTTTTGGAGGTTAGTTCGTTCCAGTTGGAGCGTATAGATAAGTTCAAGCCAGATGTGGCGGTAATGCTTAATTTAGCGGAGGATCATTTGGATAGGCATCAGACAAAGGAAAATTATATTCGTACAAAGGCACGAATATTTGAGATGCAAGAGCCCGATGATAACGCCATTATCCAATGGGAGTCTTGGCAGCAATTAAAACAGTTGAATATCTCTATTCCTGGTCAGGTAGTTACTTTTAGTGCGGAAGAGTCGTTGGCTGACTTATATCTCGATGGCAATTTTATTGTGAGCCGATTTCCGGATTGGCCGAAGGAGGTTCTGAATCTGGATGATTGTATACTTGAAGGAAAACATCAGGCGGCAAATTTAATGGCAGTATTATTGTCGGGTCGAGCGATGAGGCTCCCTCTTGAATCGATGCTCGAGACGATCTCTGGGATTCAGGCTGGTCCTCACCGCTGTGAGATGATTGCAGAATCAAATGGGGTGAGATTCTACAACGATTCAAAGGCGACCAATACACATGCTTTATGCAGTGCTTTGCAGGCAATGCCTGAAAGCCCGTCCGGACCCAAGAACATATGGTTGATTGCGGGAGGGCAAGGTAAGGAGCTTGATTTTCGGAGGGCTGTTCAGGATCTGGAAAAGCGGGTTAAAGGGGTGTTTCTGATAGGTGAAACAGCGGCAGAGATTCGGCATGATTGGGAGAGCTTTGTGACTTGCAATTTAGCCGATAATTTAGTAAAAGCTATAGCTGAAGCAGGGAGGAATGCCGTTCCCGGAGATGTAGTCTTGCTATCGCCGGCTTGTGCCAGTTTTGATATGTTTGATAGCTACCAACATCGTGGAGAAGTTTATCGCGCTACCGTAGTGCAGTGGATTGATACGATGGCCTGTGGTTAACCGCAGGAAACACTCCAGAACGAATTGCGCAACAGGTGATATTCACACGTTGTTTGCAAGTTTTGTATAATCGGTTTTACCCTTACCTCTCTCGCCACTATCAATACGTGTCGCTGTTCAGCGGCACAAAAGGAGGAAGCCTGAAAGGGTTTCACACAACAAAGGAGAGTGTGAGTATGAAGGGAAGTAATCCAATTATTCCACCGGGAGCCGATTTCGACGGTGCTCGGCAAGGCAGGTCAAACATGCGGACGGCTGTGGTTGTGGTCGTCGTTATGCATTTGGTATTATTTGCGGGCATTTTGTTCAATGCTTGTAAACAAAAGGACGATAGTGCCAGTGCAAAAGAAAAAGCCTCAAGTGAGATGGCGCAAATAGTGCCACCCAAGACTGCTCCATTACCTGAACCTGATCCGCTTCCGGCTCCGGTTCCCAGTTTGCCATCATTGCCAGGGGTAACAGCCGAATCCTTGCCTCCGTTACCTCCGGTTGGCTCCTCTGCTTTGCCTCCAGTTCCCGCTCCTGTTTCTTCTGGCGGACTTGCGTTTACACCGGAGCCTGCCGCTCCTGTTGCGCAAACAGTGCCGGGAACCGAGCACTTGATTGCTTCAGGGGATAACTTCTGGACCATCGGCAGAAAATATGGGGTGAGTCACAAGAAGATTGAACAGGCAAATCCGGATGTTATCCCAACCCGATTAAAGATTGGGCAGAAGATAATTATTCCAGCTACTCAGCCCGAACCAGTAAGTGCACCTGCGGAGGCTCCTGTGGGAGGTGGTTTTATGTATACCGTGAAATCAGGAGATACACTGGGGCATATTGCTCTAAGGCATAAGGTGGATGTTGCTGATATCAAGACGGTTAACAATATGGATTCGGATCTTATTCGGATTGGGCAACAAATAAAACTCCCCGTGAGTGAAATTCCTGCACCAGTTCCTTCTTCAGGTAGCACATTGCCTTCAATTCCGGAACCCTTGCCTACTTCCAGTTCGGGTCCAAGTCTAGATCCGGGAACCGGATTGCCAGTCGGCGGAACTGAAGGAGCGGCAAAGCCTTCTGAGAATTAATTTGTGATGAGTAATAGCTGGGCGTGGTGAAAACCGTGTACAGTCTTCTTTAGAAGGGGTGAGTGCGTTACGCGACTAACATTCTGGCTACGTGTGTGGCTGGCTTGCTCGCACTGGGTATAGTCATGCTCTACAGTGCAGGCATGTCGCAAAGTGGGGCGCGTTTTCGAGTTATGCAGCTCTATGGTGCTGGGATAGGGATGGTGGTATGTTTTATTGCGACCGCGATAGACTACCGTTGGTTAAAAAAAATTGCGTTTCCTCTGTTTGGCTTCAGTTTGTTATTGTTATTGTTGGTTTTGATTCCTGGTGTTGGAACCTTCAAGAATGGGGCTTATCGCTGGCTCGACTTGGGCCCAATGTATTTTCAGCCGTCTGAATTGGCAAAAATATCCTTACTAATAGCTTTAGCTGCGTGGGGGCAGCTTCATGGCAGGCGCATGAGCGAATTCAAGTATGGGTTGGTGTTTCCTGGCATAGCTATCGGTCTGACGTTGGGATTCATTTTTTTAGAGCCTGATTATGGGACTACAATGCTTTTGGCCTCCGTGTGTTGTATTCTTCTTTTTGTAGCTGGCTCTAATTGGAAATACATTGTTCCACCTATGGCGGCCGGGGCGGTTTTGATGGGAGTATCTATTATGAACAATACGGTGCGAATGAAACGCATAATGGCTTTTTTACACCCAGAACAGTACAGAGATGACGTTGGGTTTCAGTCATACCAAGCGATGTTGGCCTTGGGTTCAGGGGGAACCACAGGGTTGGGACTTGGTAACGGCAGACAAAAGTTGGGGTTTGTGCCTGAACACCATACAGATTTTATTTTTTCTGTGATAGGAGAGGAGTTGGGAGTTATCGCGACAATTGGAGTGCTGTTAGCTTTTGTGGCTATTTTTATTTGCGGATTATACATTGCCTGGAATGCGCGCGATCGGTTTGGGATGATTTTAGGAACCGGTATAACATTTCTGATTGGCTTGCAGGCCTTTATTAATATCGGGGTTGTAACCAGTGCTTTGCCCAATAAAGGTTTGCCTTTGCCATTTATCAGTTATGGCCCTTCGAGTCTGGTGATGATGTTGAGTGGGATAGGTATTCTGCTCAGTATAGCCAGTTATTCTCAGGTTAATGGTTCAGAATATGATGTATTTGAACCGGAATTAGACTCGGGTTTTGAGCCTGAACAGCAAGAACTTCTTCCAGGTTCGACTTAATGGCTGAGTCAAAAAAACCTCTTGTGTCCATTGCTTGTGGAGGAACAGGTGGTCATTTTTTTCCCGGGGTGGCAGTTGCCCGTGAACTGCAACGGCGAGGGGCGCGCGTCTCTCTGTGGGTTTCCTCAAAATCTGTTGATCAAAAAGCGACAATGACTGTTCCTGATTTGGAATATCACCAGTTGCCAGCCGTTGGGTATAGCTGGAATCGACCTTGGCGGTTTCTCCAGGGAATGCGGGCGGCGATGAGAACGGTTAGTGATCAGATGAAACTGGATAAACCTCGAGCCGTGTTGGCAATGGGAGGCTTTACAGCCGCTGCTCCCATTCTTGAGGGGCGAAAGTTGGGGGCTAAAACTTTTTTACATGAATCCAATGCAGTGGCAGGACGAGCGAATCGGTTTCTATCTAGATGGGTTGATGAAGTTTTTGTGGGTTTTGATCAAGCAAAAATAAGTTTCAGGCACAAATGTCTGCTTGATACAGGCACGCCTGTTCGTAAGAAGTTCCGTGAGGCCAAAATGGAAGAAACCAGGCGACATCTTGGATTTGAATTGGATAAACCCCTAGTTTTAATTCTAGGTGGTAGTCAAGGAGCGAGAGGAGTAAACCGTTTAGTAACTGAGGCTTTGCATGGAATAAATGAGCTACAGGTGCTTCATTTGACTGGGGAAGATGATCTAGATGAAGTTAAGCGTGCTTACGCTGAGAGACGGGATTCGGTGCAAGTTCATGCTTTTTTTTCTGACATGCCCTGTGCTGTTGGGGCAGCTACCTTAGCTGTTACACGAGCGGGAGCTTCTTCTCTTGCCGAGTTGGCTGCGGCTGGCGTTCCTTCTATTATCATACCGTTGCCCAGTTCTGCGGATCAACACCAGTTAGCCAATGCAGTTGCGGTAGTTAAATCAGGAGGGGGAGTATTAATTGAAGAAAGACAAACATCTCCAGAGCAGCTAGCATCTATTGTTTCTGGGATCATAACTGATGGGAAGAGATGTGAAGCTATGAGTTCATCGATGCGACAGCTTGATCGTCCTGAAGCAGCAATAGCAATAGCCACAAGAATTATAGAGCTAATGTGAAGAAGCTCTGATGGACATAAGCCCAGTTTAACTGAACTGTAGAACCGCGCATGAATCGTCCGACTCGTCGAGAAATCGAGCATTGGCTAACACAGGTCTCTGGAGTAGTGCGGGTACATCTGGTAGGAATGGGAGGCTGTGGAATGAGTGGGTTGGCTCACCTTTTGTTGGATATGGGGTTCACTGTATCCGGATCCGATTTATGTAAAAATCCGGATTTGTGTAAACTGCGAGATAGAGGGGCTACTTTTTCTCTCGGGCACAATGCAAAAAAAATTAATGAGAATAGACCTGCACTGGTGGTTTATAGCTCAGCAATTCGCCTCGATAATCCCGAGTTGGCACGGGCAAATCAATTGGGTATTCCGATTGTGCGTCGAGCGATATTGTTGTCTGCTTTGGCGAGTTGTAAGCGGGTGGTATGTGTGGCGGGAATGCATGGCAAGACAACAACAACGGCAATGCTTGCCCACACTCTTGAACAGTTGGGAAATGATGTGGGGTTTGCGGTAGGGGCAGGGGTTCCCCAGCTTGGAAGGCATGCGCGGATGCCTTCTGCTGAAAATTCTTTTTTTGTCCTTGAAACAGATGAAAGTGATGGAACCTTACGTGAGTTCCATTCAGAGCATTCAATCGTTCTGAATATTGACGAAGAACACCTGGATTTCTACGAGAATTTTGAGTCGGTTTGCGATGAATTTATTGCTTTCGGCAAGCAGGCATCAGGTAGGTTGATTTACTGTGCTGACGATCCTCTCCTGTCTGAGATTTACGCTAATAATCTTAACTCCATAAGTTATGGATTTAATCCTGCCGCCGATTACCAGGCGGAAATCATTGGACCGAAGGAATTTTTAGTCAGACACCATCAACAGTCGATTGGTAAATTCAAGATCGGTTTATTTGGTGAGAAGAACATTTCAAATGCGGTGGCAGTGGTCGCTTTTTTGCATGCCAATTGTTTTGCTCCGGATAATATATCAAGGGCATTGGGCAAATTCAAGGGGGTGAACCGCCGCCAACAAGAATTAACTTGTGACCATCGGTACAGAATTTTTGATGACTATGGTCATCACCCTCGCGAGATTAGAGCAACTTTATCCGCCTTGAACGAGCAATGTTCCGGTCGCTTATTGGTAGCTTTTCAGCCTCACCGTTATACGCGAACCAAGCATTTGCTGGGTGATTTTGCTCAATGTTTTGACGGAGTCGATCTGCTATGGATAACCGAAGTATATGCTGCTAGTGAAACGCCCATAGATAATATTGATGGGGAGCGCCTTGCTGAGGCAATTTCCAAGAGCGGCCAACCCGCGGCGTTTGCTGCTACATTGGAAATATTACAGGACAAAATACGGAATGCATTGAGGCCCGGGGATACCATTTTATTTCTTGGGGCGGGGGATATTACTCAAGTCGCCCACCAATTGGTTAAGGATATGCATATGAAAGAAATGACCCACAAAACTGAACTATGCGGACTGTTATCTTCCCAATCTACTGTTTTGGAAAACGAGCCGCTTGGCAGGCATACAACACTGGGAGTTGGAGGACCGGCTGAAATATATATTGAACCGGCTGGAGAAAAGGAATTGGCGGTAGTGTTGCGCTATGCAGCAGACAAGGGAGTGCCAGTATTTATTTTGGGTAGAGGGTCTAATCTTCTGGTTCGCGATGGAGGTATTCGAGGGGTTGTTATCAGCCTTAGACATGAGAGTTTCAGTGGGATTGAAGTTGTTGATTCTCAGATCCACTGTGGTGCAGGAGCAAGGCTTAACCATATTGCCAATGCGGCAAGAGATGCAGGATTGAAGGGTATGGAGTTTATGGAGGGTATTCCTGGTTGCCTGGGCGGGGCGTTGCGTATGAATGCAGGAGCTTGGGGAGGAGCTACATTCGAACAGGTAATTCAAGTAAGGTATATGAGTTATGATGGGCAAATTGAAGAGAGAGCCGCTGACCAAATGGGAGCTGTTTATCGAAGTTGCCCTGTATTGCGTGACCATATTGCCTTAGGTGCGGTTTTGCAGGGAATTCATTCCGAAAAAGAACTGGTTCGATCTACAATGGATGATCTACGCAAACAACGCACAGAGAGCCAGCCTCACTATCGAAGTGCTGGCTGTATGTTCAAAAACCCAGAAGGGTTTTCAGCGGGGAAATTGGTTGATGAGTGCCGGCTAAAAGGCTTGAGTGAAGGGGGGGCAAGGGTCTCAGAACAGCATGGTAATTTTATTGTCAATGATGGAACGGCTACAGCGGAGGATGTGATTTCGCTCATGGATTTAGTGAGGTGTAAAGTTAGTGAAATACGGGGGATTGACCTTCAAACAGAGGTTCAAATTGTTGGAGAACGGTAGTTCTGTATTCCTTAAATAAGAGCAGAACATGGTTGTCCTAAAGCGCGTTTTTTGTATAATTGCGCCAGAGGAGGTTTGGTAAACCAGTTCCATATAGCTGTCATGGCCGGAGGCTTTGGCGCGGAACGGGAAATCTCATTAATATCCGGGGCTGCAGTGGGGTGCGCGTTGCGTTCTTTGGGGCATCAGGTCGATGAGGTGGATCCCGCCATTAAGGGCTGGCAGTTGCCAGAGGATGTTGAGATGGTGTTCTTGGCATTGCACGGTGAATTTGGGGAGGATGGGCAGGTGCAAGCCCGGCTTGAGTCGTTGAATGTGCCCTATACGGGGACAGGGTCGCGTGGCAGCGTGGTTGCGTTTGACAAAGTCTTAAGCAAGGAGGCTTTTAGTCGGGATTCAATACCGACTCCGAAAGGCGTTGTGTTAACAACCGTTTGTGTTCCGCCCAGTGATGTGCCTCCTCCTTGGGTGCTTAAACCGGTGGCTCAGGGTTCAAGTGTGGGGTTGAGTATGGTGGATGACGAGACTCAATGGAGATCTGCTCTGGAAGATACTTTAATTCATGGGAAGCGCGTGTTGTGTGAGGAGCGTATCGAAGGTCGTGAAATTACAGTGGGTGTGCTGGCGGGTGAGGCTTTGCCTGTGGTTGAGGTGAACCCGAAATCAGGTGCTTATGATTACCAAAGCAAATACACCAAGGGTGCCACTGAATATTCATGTCCAGCAGATTTGCCTGACACTGTCACCAAGAAAGTACAGCTGTTAGGGCTTCAAGCGTTTAAGGCGGTGGGTGCTCTTGATTTTGGACGGGTGGATATTATGCTGGATTCTTCTCTGAGTCCGTATGTTTTGGAAGTGAATACCTTGCCGGGAATGACTGAGACAAGTTTGTTCCCTAAGGCTGCTGCTGCTGCCGGTATTGGTTTCGATCAGTTGTGTCAACGCATGATAGATTTGGCGATTAAAAGGGGCGGTTATGTGGGGTAGAAAACGTCGCGAAAATCGAAGATGGCATCAGCGATATACGTTGCTTAACGTGGATTTACCTGTTGAAAAAGTGCGCCAACAGCGCTTGCGTTGGGCGATTCGTGCAATCGGTTGTGTTTTCGGAGTGTTCTTGATTTTTTTGTGTGTTTGGCACGGTGGTTCCTGGTTGATGAAAGTTGGAATTTATCAGAATGACCGTTTCACGGTTAAGACGATTGATATTCGGACCAGTGGATTGATTAATCCGGAGCAAATCCGTTCCTGGGCTCGTATTAATGATGGAGAGAATCTATTTGAGGTGGATTTGCAGCGTATTAAGCGGGACTTGGAAATGGTGCCACAGATCAAGGTTGCTGCTGTGGATCGCGTGCTTCCCGAAACGTTACGTTTGCGTATTACCGAGCGTCGGCCCTTGGTGCAGGTGATTGCCTACAGGCAGCATTCCAAGGGACAGGTGCAAAAAAATGTATGCTGGCTGGATTCTGAAGGAGTTGTAATTCCCTCGGTGGAGATGAAGCAGTCGCCGGAAGGATCTCCAGTAAAATGGATACCCTTGGTTATAGGACTGAATCAGACTGATTTGATGCCGGGTCGAGTGGTTCGGTCTCCTCAGCTAGATTCGGCTTTATCATTGATCAGCCATCTTGACCTTTCGCCGATGGCAGGGCTGGCACACGTTTGTGAGATAGATGTATCCGGTCATGATACACTGGAGCTTACGACATGGCAGGGAGGGAGAATAAGGATGGCTTTGCATGGGCTTGAACGTCAATTGAGAAGATGGCGGCAGGTGCACGATCTGGGGCGCAAGCATAAAAGGGCGATTACTTCGATTGATTTATCAATACAAAATAATTTGCCAGTTCGTTGGAGGCTCGCAGAGGAAACAAGCCCTTCAGGATGAACCAAAATGTTCGATCGTTCACAAATTGTTGTCGGGCTTGAGATTGGAACCACAAAGGTTTGTGTGGCAGTCGGGGAGCTGGCAAAGGATGGGAGCTGTTGCGTGATTGGATTGGGGACTGCCCCTACCGAAGGGGGCGTCTGTAAAGGTGAAATAGTTAATGCTGATTTGGTGGAAAATGCTGTCCGATTGGCGTTAACTCAAGCGGAGAATGAATCGGATATTGAGATTGGCAGTGTGTATCTTGGGGTGACCGGTTCACATATAAGGGGTCTGAATAAAAGAGGGATCCATCCTGTTTCACCCGTAGGTGGTGAAATTGACAGTGAGGATATTCGGCAGGTTGTAAGTGCCGCCCGACCTGCAATTGCTCTTGAGGAAGAAGTGCTTCATACAGTGCGGCAATATTTCCGAGTTGACGGGCAGGATGACGTTAAGAATCCAGTTGGCAGGGTAGCTTCACGGCTTGAATTGGACGTACACGTTGTGTGTGGGCAGAGAACACGCATTCAAAACCCTGTTAGACTGGTTAAAGGTTTGGGAATTGAGGTCGAAGATATTGCTTTTAATGGCCGCGTAATGGGGCTTCCGTTGTTGACACCTGAGATATGTGAACAAGGTGCTCTGATCATAGATTTGGGGGCTGGGACAACCGAATATGCGGTCTATTTAAATGGATCATTAAGTCATTGTGGAGTCCTCCCAATTGGAGGGGATCATGTAACAAACGATTTGGCTGTTGGGTTGAAGCTCACCCAGTCAAGGGCCGAACGGCTAAAGATTAGCCACGGAAGTGCAGTATGTGATCCCTGTCTAGAAAGTCGCATGGTGAATTTTTCCAGTGATATTGGTTTGGATGATAAACAAATATATGTCGGTGACTTGCACCGAATCATACATGCCCGTTTAGATGAGTTATTCCAATTGATTTATGCAGACTTAAACCGGAATAAGCTTTTGAGAAGAATTAATGGGGGTTTGTTACTCTTGGGAGGTGTGGCTAGAACTTCGCAAATTGATTTGTTAGCGCAGAAAATTTTTGGATTAGATATACTCACTAATTCTGTGCCAGAAGCTGACACTGTTCATGATTTTTTGTCATGCCCTGAGTATGTAACTGCAATCGGATTGGCTAAACATGGAGCTCGGCAGACAAGTTCTGATCGTCGAAAAAAAAGGAACTTATTCGGATGGTTAACAGGGAGGTAAATTTTGAAATCTGAAAAATCAGGTACCAAATCGGTTTTTGTAGGCGTAGGAAGTGCCGGTTTGCTTTTGCTGGATAAATTGGCAGCAGTTGGTCTTCCTGTGGGAAGTTTCATTGGTATTGATTCGGATTATCAGTGTATTCAGCGGGGTCAAATTGCCGAATGTATTCAATTGGGGGAGGCTACACGTAGAGGGTGGGGCTGTAGTGGTGATGCTGCTGAAGGAGCAAGTTGTGTGAGAGCTGCTCGAGATAAAGTGGGGGCGAAGTTAAAAAGTGCCGATATGGTGATAATTGTTGCCGGTACGGGTGGCGGCATGGGTGGAGGGGGGGCTCCAGTAGTGGCGGAAATTGCATCTGAAAGAGGGGCATTGGTTTTGTCTATAGCTATAGAGCCTTTTGATTTGGAAGGGCGAAGGGAGTCTGCTGAGTTGGCTTTACAGCGGCTGACTCAGGTTTCAGATACCGTAATTCGCATGTCGAACCAAAGCATTATGAAACGAATGAAAGAGGATTGTTCCGTTCAAGAATGCCTGGAAGTTGCCAATAGCCGTATACTTGAGGCGATGATGGGTTTGGGATGTTTGATGCGGTCAGATGGATTGGTGAATATCAATTTTGCTCATGTTAGGAAGTTGTTTGAAGGTCAGCATGGGGAAAGCCACTTTGATTTAGTTGAGATAGCTGATGATTTTAGACCAAATGCAATTGTAGATGAACTGATGAAGCATCCGTTTTTTGAGCTAGACAATCAGATTGGTGAAAATTCTGGAATGATAGTCAGTTTGCAGGGAGACGACTCGCTTAACATAGAAAGAGTGAATGAATTTACGATATATTTGGAATCTATGGCACCAAAATTTCAGGGAGTAATCGGTGCCCACGTGGACAAGACATTGAACTCCCGAATGGCGATAATGCTGTTAGCTCCAGATCCTATTACTCAAAAAATTGATCTTGAACAAAACCAATCAATACATCTCGCGGATCGAGCCATAGAGACCACCATTGAAGGAGAAACAAGCGTAAAGGAGGGAGTTCAGCAGCAACTAGCTCTTGTGCCTGTTTCAAAGGGTCGCTTTGACAAAGGGTCGCCGAATCTGCATGATGGAGAGGACTTGGACGTGCCTACATTTTTACGGCGCAATATGATCCTTAACTGATGCCTGCCCAATAGTCATGCACTGGTATACGGAATTGGCTTTGCTGTTTCTGTTCACGGGGATTGGGTTTTTTTTCGCGTTGGCCGAAACAGCACTTCTTACTCTTGGTAAATGGCGTTTACGTCAGGTTACAGCACATTCGCCCGCACGTGGCGTTTTTATTCGTAAACTACTGGCAAGTCCTCAGGATTTGCTTGCGACCATGACACTAGGTAACACGCTTGCTCACGGATCGGTTATCGCCGTTGCCCTAGTTTTGGGTTGGCAAATGACACCTGTGCTCGGCTTTGGAGGGAATCCTGTTATTAACGGGTTGATTAGTTTTACCATCGCTACTTCGTTAATATTATTTTCAGAGATAATCCCCAAAACATTGGCGGTACGTCGGCCTGAAATTTGGGCCCCCAGAGTAGCTAGAATAATGTTGTGGCTTGTCCAGTTGACCGGACCTGTGCGTTTGGTGGCACAGTCTCTCAATAATCAACTCATGCGTTTAATACCGCAATCGGTTAAACCATTGCCGGTATTGGCCGATGAAGAATATCGGGAATTATTGGAATTAGCGTGGCAATCGGGCGCATTGGGTGTTTCCGAGAAGGAGATTATTCTGAACATTACCAATTTAGATCGCCGGACTGTGAGCGATCTGATGCGTCCTCGTTCCAAGATGGCAACCATCAGCCATGATCTTTCGTTGGAAGAGATGCTGATGGTTGCAAGGAAATTTCACCACCGACGACTTCCAATGTATGGAGAAAAACCAGACAGTATTGTGGGTATCCTTAACACACCCAAACTTTTGGCAGATCCGGACGTGGATCCAGTTGAGATAATAGATTTCCCTTCGTTTGTTCCTGAGGAGATGAATTTGTTGGAACTACTAAAAAGTTTCCAAAATAAATCGCATAACATGGCCATTGTCTTGGATGAATTTGGAAGTACCGCCGGATTGGTGACCTTGGAGGATATTTTGGCTGATGTTGTTGGGGGACTAAGGCGTGAGGATGATGAGACTCAATTTATCATGGAAAAATTGGAGCAAGGCAAATGGCGTCTAAGTGGTAATGTTTGGTTGGAGGATTTTAGGCGAGAGTATTCCCATCTGCAGCGGGTTCCGGGTGTGGATACGGTTGGCGGTCTGGTTTCCTCTCAACTGGATTTTATTCCTCCAACAAATACGGTTGTTGAGTTTAGTGGGCTTACATTTTGTGTGACCCGTGCGGATGATCGGCGTGTTTTAGAGGTGATGGCACATCGAACTGGAAGATAGCGATGACGACAATTCATTGGATACTGTTGAGTTTAGGATTCGGGTGTGTAGGGCTTTCTTTCTTTTTGTCAGGACTGGAGGCTGGCTTGGTTGAAGTGAGTCGGTTGCGTTTGCGCCGAATGGCTCGGGAAGGGGATATAGGAGCATCGAGATTACTTCGGTATTTAGATCAGCCTGAAGACACTTTATGGACCATTCTGGTTGGTAACACCGTTGCCAATGTAATCTTGGGACTAGTAGGGCTCTACGGTCTGCAACAACTATTCGGAGTTAATGAGCCTTCTCAATTACTTGAATTTAGCCGAACTGCAGGGTTGTTTTGGGCAGTTTTTATTATCGGGTGTTTGCTCTTCTATGCTTTATGTGAATTACTGTCCAAGACGCTCTTTCGCAAATATGCGACCAGTTTGAGTGTTTCTTTGTCCCGGATTTTTGGCTGGATCGAGTTGCTGTTTAGTCCGTTGGTGGAATTTTTAAAAAGTTTGTCTGAATTATTGCTTTTTTCAAATGAAGGAATTGGTCGAGGGAATCTTTTTAGCAGTCGAGAAGAATTAAGGCAGTTGATGACAGCAAGCGGGCAGGGACTTACGGATGATGAACGCGTGATGATCGATCGAGTTCTCGATTTGCAAAAAATTCCGGTTCGAGAATTGGCTGTGTCTTTTGATGAGCTCCCTGAAATCAGCACTGAGGATCCTGTTTCAGATTTGATCTCAAATCAGTCAATTGGAGCTTATACCCGTCTGCCTGTATGGGATTTGCAAAAAGGTAGACGGCGAATTGCCGGGGTTTTGAACCTTCGCCGTCTGATTTTTTTACCTGAATCGGAATGGAACCGGTCTGCTGGGCATTTTGTTGAATCGGCATTGTACCAAGATGAGGATGTACGCTTACAGAAGCTGTTGCAAACCATGCAACGATCAGGCCAGAGGGTTGTAATTATTTTGGATAAAAGAAAACGTGAATTAGGGGTAGTAACATTGCCTGACATCTTAAAGGTCGTTTTTGGGGAGGTGCGAGTATAATGGACTGGAATGAAGTCATTGTAATTTCTCTTCTTATTCTGGCTGTAGGCATTCTGGTATTCTTGAACGGATTTTTTGTGGCTGCAGAGTTTGCCTTGGTGAAACTGAGGGACACCCAGCTTGAGCCGTTGGTTTCCAAGGGGCACCGGAGGGCTCGAATGGCACGTCATATTTTAGATAACCTTGATGCGTATCTGAGTGCGTGTCAGTTGGGGATTACACTGGCCAGCCTTGCTCTAGGTTATGTTGGGCATCCGATTTTTGATAAACTTCTTGGGCCTATTTATGACTGGAATGTCAACGGTGGCCCATTATTGAAAGATGAGTACTGGCGTCATACAATTTCCATAGGCGTGGGCTTTTTAGTGATCACGATTCTTCATATTGTGGTTGGTGAGGTTGCGCCAAAACGATTGGCTATTCAGCGTCCTCTTACAGCCAGTCTTTGGGCAGCTTATCCATTGCGCTGGTTTTATTGGAGTATGTATCCTTTCATTTGGGTGCTTAATTCCAGCGCGCTGTGGCTGCTCCGCAAAACAGGCTTGGATACAGGAGATGAGCTTAACCACAGCCATTCGGAGGAGGAGTTGCGCATTTTGATAGGTGGAACTGGTGATGGTTCAGCAAAAGATGCGTTTAGACGAGGTCTTGTGCTTAATGCCTTTGATTTGAAGCGTCGTATTGCCCGTGATGTAATGCGACCCCGCCGCGAGATTGTCGGATTCAACACGAAGTCTAATATTAACGAATGTCTGGAAATAGCTGAACAGACGCGTCATTCACGGTTCCCTCTGTGTGTCGATGGAAACCTAGATCAGACTCATGGAGTCATCCATATTAAGGATTTATATGCCCAACGTCACTCTGCCCGAACCGCAGAGGATTTAGCAGATTTTTCCCGGGAGTTAGTTTACGCACCCGAGACGGCCAAACTGGAAGGTCTCCTGCAAATCTTTCTCAACCGCAAGCTACACTTTGGATTGGTGGTTAATGAGTATGGGGACACTGTGGGGATGGTAACCTTGGAAAATATATTGGAGGAGCTTGTCGGGCAAATTCAGGATGAATTTGACCATGAAAAGCCGCTATTTGAACAGTTGGATAAAACCACATGGTCCGTTCAGGGGATTATGCCGCTGCATGAGTTGGCTGAATTGACTGGGGAGGATTGTGATGAAAAGGGAGTGACAACGGTCAGTGGGTTGATTACCAAGAGATTGGGCTCGTTTCCCAAAGTTGGTGATGTCCTTGAATTGGACAACTATGAAATAAGGGTGGAACAGACGTTTCGGCTTCAGGTCGAGCAGGCTAGATTGACTCGACTGAGTGATTCAAAGCCGATTGATGATGTTGAAGTGAACGAATAATCTACCAGCTAGGGGTTTTGGGGAGGTAACTGGAAAATTCCTCGAGCAGCTGGTCTTGATATTTTCCTGAGAAAGTGCCGGCAAAAAAATGATTGAGCCCCTCGTTATGAAGTCGTTCCCAACTGGCCTCCTCGTTACCAGGGTTGATTGGGAAGAAAAGTGCTTCATTAGCTGTGGCTGCTTTGTGATCGCCGGGGGCATCGCCAATCATAAGGATATTATTTGGCTGATACTTATCCTTGGCGGCGAACTCCAGATGTTCCGTTTTGGTTCCCATTTCCTGTCCAGCAATCATTAAAACATTTTCCCTGAGGGAGGTTTCCTCCCATTCTCGCTCCAAAGCTTCCACGGGTGTTTGCGAAATAACCATGCAATCAGCCTGGGCTTTAGCCTTGTCAAGCGTTTCACGGACCAAAGGGAAGGGGGGGACATTATAGACAATTTCTTTGACAGTTGCATTGACCGCATCACTCCATATTTTGACGGGCTTCAATCCCTCATTGCCTTTAGCAACTTCAAGGTCAAGGGTAGCGTTGCCCAACTTGCTTTCGCGGTTGGTCCACTCAAGTAGAGCGGGGAAAGAAGGTACCTTTACCCCTCGTAATTTGACTTCCTTGCGATTGGTCAGCAACTCCAACGCGCGAATGAGTGCGTGGAATCGGTTGCAGCCTCGGGTAGTGGAATAGAGGTTAACAAAAGTCCAGACTTCCCGTGCATATTTACTTACCGCCTGTAGACCGAAATGCTTGATGAACATGGGGGAAAAACATTCCTGATGCTTGATCTCCATTGAGTCAAATACGCAACCATCAGAATCAATGCCTACAAAAAACTCGTGAGTGGGTCTAAAGTCACGGATCGCTTGCGCGGGATCGCTCACATTATTAGACATTGTATGTCGTAGAGGATACGTCTCCGCCCCGGCCGGTCCAATTGGTGTGAAAGAACTCGCCGCGTGGACGATCAGTTCGTTCATAGGTATGAGCTCCAAAATAGTCTCGTTGTGCTTGAAGCAGGTTGGCTGGCAACTGTTCGGTTCTGTAGCTGTCAAAAAACGTGAGAGCTGTGCTCATTGCCGGAACTGGAATCCCACGTTTTGCAGCTACGGCAATCACGTTCCGCCAGCCTTTTTGACTGTGGCGTATGGCTCTTTTGAAAAAGGTATCTAACAAGAGGTTTTGTAGACGGGGATGTTTGTCATAGGCCTCTTTTATTTTTCCGAGGAATGCACTGCGGATTATACATCCACCTCTCCACATTAGGGCAATATTACCATAGTTTAGCTTCCAGTTGTATTCCTTTGCTGCTGCTCTCATTAGCATAAAGCCCTGAGCGTAACTAACAATCTTGGAAGCGTAGAGGGCGCAGCGAATATCTTCGATGAATTTCGCCTTATCCCTTGTGATGGCTGGTTTGGGGCCACGGACTTTTGTTGAAGCCTTAACACGGTCTTCTTTTAGGGCGGATATACATCGTGCGAACACGGCTTCTGCAATCAGGGTGGTTGGCATGCCTAGTTCTGCGGAGTTGATTACAGTCCATTTTCCTGTTCCTTTTTGTCCAGCGGTATCTAGAATTTTCTCAACCAACGGTTCTCCGTCAGTGTCCTTGAAGCCAAGGATATCTCGGGTGATTTCAATAAGGTAGGAGTCAAGATCCCCTTCGTTCCATTCCTTAAAGACCTTGTGCATTTCCTCAGCACTCATCCCTAATCCGTTCTTCATGAGGCTGTAGGCTTCGCAGATCAGCTGCATGTCGCCGTATTCAATGCCATTGTGGACCATTTTTACATAGTGACCGGCACCGTTGGCCCCCACCCAATCACAGCAGGGAGTTCCATTATCGACCTTGGCTGAAATAGCCTGAAAAATATCTTTCACGTACGGCCATGCCGCTTCAGACCCTCCAGGCATAATAGATGGCCCGATACGGGCTCCTTCTTCGCCCCCGGAAACACCGGTGCCGATATAATAGAATCCCCGTGATTCGACGTATTTGGTTCTTCGGATACTGTCTTCGTAAAGAGAGTTTCCCCCGTCAATTATTATGTCACCTTCTTCAAGATGCGGAAGCAGTTTATCAATGAAGTCATCTACCGGCTGACCCGCTTTGACCAGCAACATAACGCGCCGCGGCCGTTTTAGGTGAGAAATTATTTCTGAGATTGATCGGGCCCCTATAATATTGGTGCCGGCTGCTTCGCCGGCCATGAAATCATCCACCTTGGAAGCGGTACGATTATAGGCCACGACTGTAAAGCCATGATCATTCATATTAAGTATCAGGTTTCGGCCCATTACAGCCAACCCGATCAATGCTATATCGCCTTTAGGTTCCATAAGGGAGTAATTTCAAGTTTTAGAGCGGCGGTACGATACTAGCCTAGGACAACTATTAAAGCCATTTTTGCGAAAAAATGAACAATAAAGCCAGATTAGTTGAACTCAAGCCGTGCGTCTGATTCCAGTGCAGTCTCTAGATTTGCCCATCCAGAATCGTTCATGCTTTGAAATGCATGGAGATATAGAACCACTATTTCCTGTTCATTTTGCTCCAGTAAGGTGTTTATTGCCTTGTCCAATCCCTCATCTGAAATCTCATTGGGTAAGTCCTCCACAACTCCATCCTCATGTTGAATATTTAGTGTATCAAGGAAAAGGATGAGCATATTTTTCTGATGCTTAATCAGCCAGCCACGCAAAAGTTGTGAAGCTACTTCTTCAAAGGCCGGCCGCTTCAGAGATTCAATCATTAATTTGTGCCGGGCAGGTTTAGGTTGACTTCGTAAAAACTGGGGTCTCATGCGCCGTAGCTTGGCTACTCCACTAAGGGTTGCATCATAGATTTCACGATTATCCTCAGCCGAGTCGGAGAGTATTTGGTTGCTTAGGTTAGCGGAAATAAACCCTAAAAGTTCAAACGAATTAAGCATGTTATTATCTATACGGCTATGACTGAAATGGAGTGTTTTTTTGACAGGGTTTCAACCTCGTTGCTGTTGAGGAGAAGGGTACGATCTGCTTCAAAAGCAATTATCGATATTCCAACCGACGCACAGACTTCCAGAGTCCGGTCTCCGAGGCAAGGAATATCGAAACGTAGATCATGGTTTTCCTTGGCAACCTTGACAGCAATCGCATCTCCATCTTTTCCTGAAAGTTCTCCTCCACGGATAAGGCAAGCATCTGTGCCTTCAAAACCTTCAACGGCGAGAGTGGTGCCATCTTTGACCACGACCGACTGGCCTATTTCCATTCGGCTCATTTCTTTGGCAATTTTTATTCCGTATTCAATATCACGTTGTTGTCGGTCGCTTACTTTAGGTCCCAAGTGGAAACCTTTGCCGGGCATAGCGGGCTTTAACCATGGAGTCGCCTCTATTAAGGCAATACCTTCTGAGGAAAGCTCTTCGGCAATAGCAGTAAATATTGAGTGAGCATTCTTTTCCTTCAATGTAGATAGCAATTTTACTGCACGCAGATCGGGCCGCAAGTCGAACAGGTTTTTGGGGGCGATTTGTCCCACCATCACGCATTCGTTGATGGTGTTATCCTTAAAGAAATCAATCAGTTTAGATAGTTGCCCCACTCGAAGCCATTTCATCTCATCAACCAAGGCTTCCAAATGGGGGTCAGTTTCTTTTTCAAATGCTACGGCGACCAGGTGTTCCACACCTGAGCTTCTAGCTTCCCGTGCCAGCACTAGGGGCAACGAGCGATTTCCAGCTATAATCCCGAGCTTTTTGGGAGCGGTATTATTCACGGGCGGGATTTAACAGCAGCATGATGTGAGAACCAAGAAACAAAAAAGCCCCGGGATCCGGGGCCTGTAAAATATATATCTTGAGGAAGCAAAAGATTTAATTATTTTTCTCTAAATCCGCGTATTGGAGCTTGTTCATGAAGATCCCCAGTGAGCGGCGTAATATTTGCTGTTCTGGTGTCAGATCTTCTTTCTTGTTTTCCGCAAGTGGTCTCAACAGGGAGTTGGCTGCCTTCAGCCGCTTGAGAAACTGATTGGACTGTTCCTCCAAACTGCCGTAATTGTCTATTGGTGTGGTGGCCATAAATGTGGCAACTGCCTCGGTGAGTTCCTCATCCAACTGCTGGAGGGCAACTTCGTCATCTGTGGCTTCGGAGAAGGATTGAATTGCCTCCGAATGATCATCTAAGAATGTGTCAAACGTTGATCCAAGCTCATCACTGGTTGATACGCAAAACTGGTTTATCCAAAGTTCTGTTTTGTCTTGAAGTCTCCCGCTGTAGAGCGGGATTTGTTTCAACGCCCATTCAGGCAAATTATCCAAATTTTCATTCAATAAATTCGATGCATGATTAGCTATGATGTTCTCCTGTGTATTCAATTCATGAACAATTTTACTCGAAATCAAGGCAGATATTTTAGATGAATCTCCGGTGGCTGAATTGATGTCATCCAAAATTGATTCAACCTGTCCTATTTCTTTAGAGTAAGAATTTATATCGGGTATCTGATTGGCCATCTCTGTGACCTTGTCAAAGTCACCCCGATAAGTTTCAACAATATCAGGTATAGCGGTTAATCCCTCGGCGATTTTACTGTTAAGAACAGAAAAATATATTGATTCAGCGGCAAGAAT
>JASLKQ010000031.1 GCA_030747505.1 Verrucomicrobiota bacterium
GTGCCAAAGCCCTGGTGGATGACGTAATCTGTGACGGCCCTTTGCCAGAGCACTTTGCCTTCCATACTGAGGGCTGTGGTATGGATTTTATTGTCGTTGGGAAAACTAACATAAAGATGCTCCCCATCGCATACTACTGAGGAGGAGGCATCAGACTTGTGTTTGTTGCCGCCCTTAACAAAGTTGCCTTTGTGCACGGTGGTATTCCAAATCAGTTTACCGGTGCCTTTCTCAAGACACAGGACTGACTGCACCTGCTTTTCTGATTCAGCTGTGGCCAGATATATGCGGTTGCCCACAATGGTTGGGGTACTGTGCCCGCGCCCGGGCAAGGCAATCTTCCAGACTACATTCTTGGAATCATTCCACTTAAGAGGCAATCCCTTGAATGCTTTTGCGTGGCCATCGCCATTTAACCCACGCCACATGGGCCAGTCAGTGGAGCTAAAAGGGGAAGGAGCAGCAGTCACTGATTGGGTCAATGCGATCAATAGCAACAGGAGGATACACTTCATGGACAAAATCGTCGCGCGTTTCGTTTTTTCAGGCAAGGGGGAAACTTGCCCCCGTCGGTGGTGACGCTATAGTGACGGCCAATGAAACCCACTTTTATAGCTTTATTGATGTCGTTTGCTGTTTCAGCCTTGGCGGCTGATTCAAAGCCCAATTTCATCGTCGTTTTCTGTGATGATCTTGGCTACGGCGATATTGGCCCTTTCGGATCCAAGACCCACGCGACTCCGGTGCTGGACAAGATGGCCAGGGAAGGCATGAAGCTCACCGACTTCTATTCCACCTGTCCGGTCTGCACTCCCTCGCGCTCCAGCCTCATGACCGGTTGTTATCCGCGCCGCGTGAACATGCACGTGGATGAAAAGAACCTGTGCGTACTTTTCCCCGCCGCCCGCAAGGGCCTCAATCCCAGTGAGATCACCGTGGCTGAGGTATTAAAGGAACAAGGCTACGCCACCATGTGCATCGGCAAATGGCATCTAGGCGATCACCCTGATTTCATGCCCACCAGCCAGGGCTTCGATCACTACTTTGGCATCCCCTACAGCAACGACATGAACCGCAAAAATGTTCCACTGCCACTGGTGCGCGACCTCACCGCCATTAATGATGGCGTACAGCGTGATACCACCATCACCACGCAGTACACCGAAGAAGCCGTAAAATTCATCAAGGCCAACAACAAAAAGCCTTTCTTCCTCTACCTGCCGCACACCGCCGTGCATCTGCCGCTGGTGCCCGGCGAAAAATTCAAGGGTACCAGCAAGGACGGCCCCTACGGCGATTGGGTGCAGGAGATCGATTGGTCCATGGGTGAACTTTTCAAGACCCTAAAAGCCGAAGGCATCGATGAAAATACGTTTGTTCTCTTTACTTCGGACAACGGTTCCTTCCGCGAAAAACAGGGTAGCAATCTTCCCCTGCGTGGCCGCAAGGGCCGCACCGACGAAGGCGGCATGCGCGTGCCTTGCGTGGTGCGTTGGCCCGGTAAAATCCCCGCCGGTACCAGTAGCGGTGCACTCGCCAGTACACTGGATATCCTGCCCACGTTTGGCGCAATTGCCGGAGGCAAAACACCCACCGATCGGATCATTGATGGCAAAAATATTTGGCCAATCCTGAGTGGCAAATCAAAGGCTCATCCACGCGAGGCTTTTTACTATTACCAGATGGATCAACTGCAGGCGGTGCGTTCGGGTGACTGGAAACTTTTTGTCGCCATGGACAGTAAAAAACGCAACTGGGGCAAGCCCGAGGGAAAAACCGAACTCAAGCTATTCAACCTCGCAAAGGACATTCACGAGGACAACAACGTGGCAAAATCCAACCCCAAGGTGGTTAAACGACTCCTTGCTCATGCCGAGGCCGCCCGCAAGGATCTGGGTGACGCAAATCGTCCCGGTAAAGGTCAACGCAAAGCCGGTTGGGTGGAGGAGCCCTCACCTCGGTTGCTTAAGAAATAATGAAATACCTTTCAGCCGCTTTTCTTTTCGTAGTCTTTTACGTGCCTCATCTTTGGGGTGCAAAGAAGAACGCTCAACCGGTTGTGGAGAAACCTTTCCCGCCCCTGGAGGCGGCCAAGACGATGCAGGTGCCCAAAGGGTTCAACGTGACCCTTTTTGCCGGTGAACCGGATATCAAGCAGCCGATTGGCTTCTGTATTGATGATCGCGGCCGATTGTGGGTGGCCGAAGCCAATAATTATCCGGACAAGAAGGCGGGCAAAAATGATCGTATAATCATTTTGGAAGACACTGATGGCGATGGAACGCACGACAAGCGCATCGTTTTCTACGACAAGCTTGAGTATGTGTGCGGTATTGAGGTGGGCTTTGGCGGCGTGTGGGTGATGTCGCTGCCCAATTTTTATTTCATCCCGGATAAAAACTACGATGGGGTGCCTGATGGGAAGCCGATAATCCTCTTGGATGGTTTTGGGACTGAGGCCAATGCGCACAACATGGCTAATGGCTTTGCCTGGGGGCCTGATGGCTGGCTTTATAACACGCACGGCCGCACCAACTGGTCCCTGCCGGGTAAACCCGGTACGCCCAAGGAAAAGCGGCGGCGATTTGATGGCGGGGTTTGGCGCTACCATCCCACTCGGAATATATGGGAACCCTTTGCCGATGGCACCACCAATCCCTGGGGGATTGACTGGAATGATTACGGCCACGCCTTTGTGTGCAACTGCGTGAATCCGCATCTCTTTCACGTGATCCAGGGTGCATATTATGAGCCCGGTCGTAATCGGCCCACCGGCAAATATGCCTATGAGCGCATTGCCACCATTGCCGATCATTTGCACTTTACCAATACCAATACCATTCGCGCTGGCATCGGCACGCCTGAGGAGGACAAAGCCGGTGGCGGTCACGCCCATTGCGGCACCATGATTTATCTGGGCGACAACTGGCCCAGTGAATATCGCAATCAGGTTTTCATGAACAATATTCACGGCCGGCGGGTAAACATGGATATGCTTACACGCAAGGGCAGTGGCTACACCGCCTCGCATGCGCCGGATGTGATGCGCGCGGCCGATCCCTGGTTTGTCGGGGTGAGTCTGGCTTATGGTCCAGATGGTGCGGTGTATGTCAGTGATTTTTCTGATACCGGCGAATGTCACCACCGGAACAACACCCGCAAACATACCGGTCGTATTTACAAGGTCACCTATGGCAAGCCCAAGCCGTGGCAAAGTGATATCAACAAGCTGTCCAACCCGGAACTGCTCAAGTTGCAATCCCACAAGAACGACTGGTTTGTGCGCCATGCCCGGCGGGTGTTACAGGAGCGGCAGGCAGATACTTCCGGGCTGACAAAAACTTTAGAGTCGGGCAACTCCGTGCCACTGCGCCTACGGTCTTTATGGGCCTTGCGCGTGACCGGTTACTTGAAAGAGGAAACGCTGGCTGGTTTACTGAAGGATTCCAGCGAGCACCTTCGGGCTTGGGCCATTCAATTACTTGCTGAGGACAAAAACCCGGAACCAGCGGTTCTCGAGGAATTTGCCCGCATGGCCAGGCAAGACAAGTCACCACTGGTGCGCCTGTATCTGGCCAGTGCCATGCAGCGAATTTCCTTCAAGCAACGCGTGCCGGTGCTCAAGGCACTCTTGGCTCACGCGGAGGATGTGGATGACCCCAATTTGCCGCTTATGTATTGGTACGCGACTGAGCCTGTGGTGGCTACTGACAAGGTGGCTGCGGTGCAGCTTTTGACCGTCTGCAAGATTCCCAAGGTCCGACAATTCATCACCCGTCGCATGGCGACTGGACGCGAAAGGTCAGGCGAGTAACAATTGGTCCGGATGAAGAGAATCCTGTTTCTATTAATTGCCCTGTTGCTGCTTGGGCCGTCTGCGCGTGCTCAGGATGCCGAGGCATTGGTGGCACTGGTGGGGGTCTTGAAGGAATCGGATGACCCGTCATTTCAGGTTGATATCCTGAAAGGTATCGCAGCGGCACTCAAGGGGCAGCGCAATATCAGGATGCCCAAGGGCTGGAATGAAATCTCACCCAGGCTGGCCAAGAGCCCGAATGCGGAGGTGCGTCAATTGGCCCAATCGCTTTCGCTCACTTTCGGCAGCAGGGCGGCATTGGATGCCCTGCGCAAGGTGTTGGTTAATCGCAAGGCGAACCTGCCTGAGCGGCAGAAGGCCTTGGCGGCCCTGGTGGATGCGCGGGATACGAAGTTGCCCGAGGTATTGCAGGAATTGCTGAAGGGGGAAGCGTTGCAGCGTGAGGCATTGCGCGCCTTGGGAGCATTCGAGGATGCAAAAACACCAAAAGCAGTTCTGGAAATATATAATCATCTGGATACCGCCGGCCAACGTGATGCCTTAACCACGTTGGCCTCGCGCGTGAGTTATGCAGAGACCCTGATGATGGCGATCGATAAGGGCGAAGTGAAAGCCAATGAACTGCCCGCAGACATTGTGCGGCAATTGCGGGCGCACGGGAAAAAGGACATCAACGCAAAACTGGACAAGGTATGGGGCGTGAGCCGCTCCACGCCCGAGGCCAAGCTTAAGGAGATTGCGAAATACAAGAAGCTGCTCCAAGCCAAGCCTAATAAACCGGTAAACCTGTCACGAGGCCGCGCGCTCTATCAACGCACCTGCGCCCAGTGCCATAAGCTCTATGGCGAAGGCGGGGAGATTGGCCCTGATATTACCGGTTCCAATCGCAATAACCTCGATTATCTGCTTACCAATATGCTCGATCCCAATGCGGAAATTCCCAATGACTACCGCACCACCATCCTGCGCACCAAGGACAACCGCATACTGGTGGGCGTGGTCCGGCACAGTGAGGGTCAATCGGTCACCATGTCCACGCCTGCCGAGGTGGTCACGGTGGCCAAGAGCGATGTAGCATCAATTGAGCAGCAGAATTTTTCCATGATGCCTGAAGGGTTGGTTTTGGCCTTTAAGCAGGATGAACTGCGCGACCTGATTGATTATCTGCGTGGCACCAGCCAGGTACCGCTGCCAAAGCAATAGTTTATGTTAAGATTAACCAGTATATATTTGTTAGCTGCCATAACGCATGCTGATGCCGTGGAGATCATTGCTCATCGCGGGGCATCCTATGATGCGCCCGAGAATACGTTGGCGGCAGTTAACTTGGGTTGGAAGCGCAATGCTGATGCGGTGGAGGTGGATGTTTTTTTGTCCAAGGATAACCGGATTGTCGCCATTCATGACAAAAATACCAAGCGCACCACCGGGCACGATGGGTTGGTAAGGGAAATGACTTGGCCAGAGCTGCGTAAGCTGGAGGCTGGAAGCTGGAAAAATAAAAAATATATGGGGGAACCGATACCTCTTCTCTCGGATATTTTGGCTACGATACCTGAAGGGAAATATCTTGTAATAGAAATCAAGTGCGGTCCTGAGATCATTCAGCCGTTGGCGGTTCTCTTAGAAAGAGCGAAAGTGGCGCCTTCAAAAACGGCTATCATCAGTTTTTCCTTTGATGTGGTTGTCGCGGCAAAAAAGCAGTTTCCCAAGCGGGCGGTATATTATTTGTCCAGCATTAAGCAGAACAAAAACGGTGGCCGCTGGGAGCCTTCAGTGGAGCTGCTGATCAAGAAGGCTCGAACAGCAGGTTTAAACGGGTTGAGTTTGGGGAACATGGGTTCTCAAGGGGCTGTGGGCAATAAGTCTCTGGTCGATTATCTGCGGCACATGAGGAAGGAAACGACTGCGAGCGACCTTGGTTTTTATGTGTGGACGGTGGATAACCCAAAAATGGGGAAGCTTTTGGCAGATCTTGGGTTGGATGGGATCACCACCAATCGTCCGGCATTCCTGAAATCGCAATTGAACAAATAATCCAGTTCTCTGGGTTATCGAGGTCCCTTGATTTTTTTATCGAGCACCTTTTTGGGGCCGGTCACCCACGTTTTCTGACTAAAGTCATAAGGTATGGCAACGAGCCGGTTCTGGGTGACTTGAAAGACAGTGAACTCGGTAAATTTTGACTTGGGCGAAGGCAGCTGAACAAAGGTGAGTCCGCGGTACTGATTTACACTCGAGTAATGGTAATGCCCTCCCAGCACCATGATCACGTTGGATTTTCCAATGGTGTCGACCAGTTCATCTCGGTTGGTCATGGCGTCATGGCAAAGGTGGGTGAAGATCACCACCGGTTTTTCCCGGGGCAACTTGGCCAATTGTTCTCTGAGGTAGTCCAAGGCCTCTTTGGTTAGCGGTTGGGCGGGCTTTCCCTTGGGGTCAAACTTGGACCAAAGGCCGATAAAGACCACCCCACTCTTTTCAAAGGTGTAACTTAAGCTGCCATGCTTTTTCTTTAGCCAATTGATCATGGTCGGCGAAAAGGCGCGCCCACCGTCATCGTGATTGCCCAGAATATCATAGGCCGGAAATTTCAGACGGGTATTAAGGAGGGCGTCATAACCTTTCATAGCGGCATTCGTGGGCCATTCGGTGATATCGCCCGCGCCAATCACAAATGCGGGCTTGGGCACTTGACCACCCACCGACTTGGGCCATGCGGTGCCGGCCATGGTGTTCATGGCATCCACAAAGGGGTGGAGTGAAGAAGTATCGCCACTGGTCTTGGTATGCTGATCGGACCAGCCGTAGAAGGTAAGTGTTGTTGCCTCCTCAGCTACGACCCCTGTTAATAAAAGGCATAAAACGAGGGCTGGCTTCAGGAGAACGTTTTTCATGGAAAATAATTAATCCATTTTGGCCTTCAGGAAATCCTCCAGTTTTACGGTATCTGCGGCAAAGCGTCGGATGCCTTCAGAAAGCTTCTCGGTGGCACAGGCGTCCTGGTTGAGTTCCCAGCGAAAGGCAGCTTCATCCAAGCTGACCTTCTCGCAGCCAGATTGCTTGGCGGTTTCTTCTGAGAGCTTACAGGGTAGGTCACCTGGGGCTGACTGCAATTCGTCCAGCAGGTTCGGGCTGATAGTCAGGAGGTCGCAGCCGGCCAATTCAGTGATTTCGCCGGTGTTACGAAAACTGGCTCCCATCACCTCGGTCGCGTAGTCAAATTTCTTGTAGTAGTTGTAAATGAGCGTGACGGACTGCACTCCCGGGTCCTCGGCTGGAGCAAATTCGTTTCCGGTCTTGGCCTTGTGCCAGTCCATGATTCGCCCAACGAAAGGCGAGATGAGCTGTACACCGGCCTCGGCACAGGCAACGGCCTGGGCGAAGGAGAAAAGCAGGGTGAGATTGCAGTGAATTCCTTCCTTCTCCAGCTCTTCAGCTGCCCGAATGCCCTCCCAAGTGGCGGCGATCTTGATAAGAATACGACTCCGATCAACGCCGTTCTTCTCATAGCGCGCAATCAACGAACGCGCCTTGTCCAGCGTGGCCTGTGTATCGAAGCTCAGACGCGCATCCACCTCGGTGCTCACCCGACCGGGCACGATTTTCAGGATTTCCAGCCCAAAAAATACCGCCAGCTTGTCGAGGGACTCGGTCATCTCGTTTCCGTCCTCAGCCAGAACCTTCTCGACCAGTTCGGCATACTCATCCATTTGCGCGGCCTTGAGGATGAGGCTGGGGTTGGTGGTGGCATCCTGCGGGGTATATTCGCGGATGGATTCGAAATCGCCGGTGTCGGCAACAATGGTGGTGTATTGTCGGAGGGAATCCAAGTGACTGCTCATGGGGGGTATTAAATCATCCGCTGACCATTGCTTCAAAACAAATGATGGGAGCGGGCTAAAAGTCCAGGACAAACAAACTCCCTATTTTTTCTCAGGTCGTTTACCCCAGAGGCGAATGGCGTCGAAGTCGCCGGTATCGTCAAAGCTGCCAATGCCCACGCGGCCATGGGTAAAGGTCTTATCAACCGTGGTCATGACCGGTTTTTGCATGTCATCAAAGAAAACCTCGATCTTGCCTGAAGCCGCTTCACGTCGTATCCGGGCACGATGCCAACCACGACTCCAGTCAGTTCCTTCGGTACGGGTCTTGGCAATACTTACCCGTGGTGCATTATTGACCAGAAAGATTGAATTGGCGTGGGCATCGGCCTTGCGACCGAGGTGCACATAATAATAATGCTCAGGGCCCTGATGACCAAAGAAGAGGCAAAGGTCCTGGTGTCCATAGACCTTGATGGTCGAACGCAGATCCACGTCCAAAACAAAATCACCCACTTCGCTTCCCTTGAGCAGGGAAATGTTGAAAGGAGAACGTACCTTGGTCTTGTAATTACTTTTCGCGTGCAATGAATAAAAGCTGCGCCCGTTTTTCTTCACGATTTTCCATGCCTTGGTGTCGGTGGATTCCCATTTGCCGGTGCCTTTATCAAAATCCTCATAAGCCAGGAGCTCCATGTCTGAACTCCTCAGATAATCCACAAAGAAATTACGCAAAAGTGCCTGTCCTTTTTTTCGGTCTCCTCCCATGCCGTGGCCCGTGTTTTCCATGGGAAATAGTTGGCCAGGGATTTGTACTTTGATCATTTCTTCATGAAGCAGTTCTGACCCCTCAATGGGAACCAAGCGATCCCTGGTTCCATGCAGGGTCAGGACGGGCGGGTCTGTCCGGTCTATGTGAAACATTGGAGAAGCCTCGGCCAGTATTTCCTTTTTGCCTTCCAGCCGTCCTCCCATCAGAGCCATCAGCATAAATCTGCCCGCGCCCTGAATTCGATCGGTTTGGCGGAATTCCGTTGGCCCAAAGTAATTGACGACTCCACGCAGCCGAAGGGCTTCCCCTTTTTCAGTGGGCGTAAGACCAAGCATCAGTGCCAGATGGCCTCCGGCTGATTCGCCCCAAGCCGCGATTCGTTCCGGGTCAATACCGTACCGCTCAGCATTCTTAATCAGGAACTTGTGGGCTGCTTGCACATCCTTCATTTGCCCCGGCCAGGTGGTTTTTGGAGCAAACCGATATTCCACTGAGGCGGTTACATATCCCTGCTCGGCTAACTTGCGCATCCGGCTGTGGTACATGGACCGGTGTCCCCCCATCCAGCCACCCCCATGAATGCAGATAACCAAAGGCTGCATCTTTGCATCCTTGGTATACATGATATCCATCTTGAGTTTTCGTTCCCCAATCTGTGTGTAGACCACGTCCTTATCGAACTCAACTGCCTTCAGGGTAAATACTACGCAGAGGAAGAAGGCAATGAATAATAGATTTCTCACGGGTAATGATTATTTGGTTTTCAATGATTGCAGGTAGGCCAATAAATCAGCCAATTGCTCCGGGGTCAGTCCTGAAACCAGACCCTGAGGCATGGAGGAGTAGGCAATCTTTTCGCGTTTGACGATTTGTTTCACCGGGATTTCTACAGCCACCCCCACCGCAGTACGCATACTGATGGAGTTGGCACTTTCCAGTGTCACAAAACCAACATGGGTTTCCTTGTCCTTAGTGGTAAAGGCGTAGGTATCAAATCCCTGGGCGACCACGGCATTCGGATTGAGGATGGACTGCAGGATTTCGGTGGGCTTATAGCGTTTTCCGATATCGACCAGATGCGGTCCCTTGGGAGCTTGTCCTTCAGCTGTGGTATGACAAGCCATGCAGGCCTGACTGGTGAACAGGATTTTACCGCGTTCTGCATTTCCTTTGGTTTTCAGTGCACGGGTAATCGATTTTTTTTCACCAAGTGTAGCGATCCAGCTTTTTGGGTCGCCCTTGGGTGTGGGGATATTAATGGGAGTGTTGTCCGGGTTGTCCTCGGCAACCTCTGTGCCGGCAGGCAATCCACTGATATTTACCTTGTGGCTTGCCAGCTGGGCCTTGACTGCGGCGACCGTACTTTTGGAGGCCTTGTTTAGCGCGGTTTTCAGGCCGGTTTCAATCTTGTCACTTCCGCTCCATTTCTCCCGGGCAAAGTAGGGGCCAGAGGTATCAGGACGGGTGCCCCACCACCCTTGAGTGTATTCTCCCTCACGGTGGTAAAGCCGCACAAGGGTGGAAAGTGTGGCTAGATCAGGGTTTTTTGCCGCGCGCGCATTCAGGGCGGCAACAACCTTATCATCATGAACATACTTTAATACGCTTAAGGCCGTGGCACCATGGGTTCCGTCAAGGACGCTCAATAATATATCGATCGGTTTTAATGCCACCAACGCGCGGGTGGCAAGATGAGGCAGTACCGCAGTGGGATTGGCCTCGTTGTGGGCAGGTTGTTTCTCCAGTTTGGGAGCAGCTGCATGTGAGAGGATGGCTGCCGCTGCACTGCGATCACCCAGTCGCCCAAGGCTAACCAGGGCTTGTGCCTGTAAACGCGGATTTTTGCTGTCGAGGGCACTGACAAAAACATCTTTTTTCAGGCCCTTCAATTCACTCTTGCGATCAGTGAGTGCGCGTAAGGCGAACTCGGCAACTTCATTATGGGCGACAAGTTTCAAAAGATCATCCTGTGATCTGTTTCCGTTGAGTTGCTTGAGTGTGAAGATCGCTGCCACGCGTCCTGCAAGCGGTATTCCTTTGTCCTGGGCCAGTTCCATCAGTTTGGCAGTGCGTTGGGCAGTGGGTCCGCGCCTGAGGAATTCAAACTGGGCGTGCAGGTTTTGTTGTTGGCTCGGACCAACAAGCAACTCAAAGAGATCGTCCTCACTCAATTTGGTGACATCCGGAAAGGGTTTGGGCTCAAAACCCTTCGGGACCAACTGGACGACATAACCCACGTTGGGACCGCTATAGGCAAACTTGCCACCATGCCAACTGGCGACATACATGCGGCCGCTGGCGTCCACATCTATATCAGTGGGACGGCTAATGGTGAGAAAGGTCTCCTGATGTGCATCAAAGGTGGGTCCATTGGCCGGTGGATTATGCAGGAACACTGCGCTGCGCCCCCAATCGCAGGTGTACACCGCGTGGCTGTAGGGTTTGGGCCAACGAGAATCGTGGTAGAACATGCCGCCGCAACCGGAGCCCCCACCGTAGTCCTTAAGGGTGGGCATGAGCTCATTGTGGAAATTCTTGTACCAGGAAGGGTAGCCGTATTCGGCACTTTGCATAATGTGATTGAATCGAACATTCCAGCCACCACCATCATTGGTGTTATCACGCGTGAAAATATTCAGGTAGGGATCAATACAGGCATCAAGAACATTACGCAGACCCCAGCAGTAAATCTCCATGTCCGAGCCATCGGGACGGATGCGTACAATCCCTCCTCCACGCCGGCTGAGGACCCGGCCATCAGCACCAACTGCCTTGGTAAATCCAAAGTCGCCCACGGCAATGTAAATCCAGCCATCAATCCCCATCCGAATGCCGTTGGTGGTATGGTCTGCGCCGCGTTTGTAGACGTAATCGGTACTGATTCCGTCAATCAGGACCTTTTGTTTGTCTGATACCCCATCTCCATTGGTATCCTCAAACAAGGTAAGGAAGGGCGGGTGCAAAACCCATAGTTTGCCATTGTCGTAAATGAGTCCGCGAGGATGATCCATCTTTGCGAAAGTATTGATTTGGTCGGCCTTGCCATCGCTATCGGTATCAATGCAGCGGACTACCCGGCCCCGGCCTTTTTCCTTGCCCAATGAACCCTGCTCATCAATACCCACAAACAGTTCACCGGTGGAGGCAGCTGTGATGCAGACCGGATAATTTACCTCCGGAGGCTCTGCAAAAACAGTGACATTAAAACCTTCCGGGGCCTTTACATTACCAAAACCACTGGCGGCATTACTCCCTTTCTCCGCTGCTTTCATTACCTTGCGTGGCAACTCGGGCAGGGCCCCAGTATGAGCCTCAATTTCCCATATGCTTCCCCATACACCTGTGCTGGATCCCAGAAAGGTGACCTTTAGATAACGAACCGACTTGGCAGCAATTTTGTGCGGCGCAATCTGCTGGACCTCCTTGTTCTTGGAGTAGTCGACGAGCATTTGCCAGTCCTCGGAATCGGTCGAGCCCTCAATGGTGTATTGGTATGCGGCATTGTTCTTCTCCCAGAGAATTCGCAGGTTCTGAAGATTTTGAGGCTTGCCCAGGTCGACCTGCAGCCATTCCCCCTTGGAACTTCCGGAAGCGCACCAACGCGTGCCGGGGTTTCCATCAACGGCGTGTTTGGCAAAATTATTTTTGTTTTTTTCCTCAGAGCTGGCGGTGACCGTAGCGCCGGTTACCGCACTCTTCGGGACTGAGGCAATGCCTTTATCTTTTTTTTTTGACTGGGGTGCAGGTTTGCTGTTGAGCGAGAATGTTTCGTTCTTCGGCTGAGCTACCGGCCAGTCCTCCTTCTGGGTGGCCCAGAGGATACCACGTGCCACCAGGTTCAAATAACG
Source organism: Verrucomicrobiota bacterium (assembly GCA_030747505.1). Taxonomy (GTDB): domain Bacteria; phylum Verrucomicrobiota; class Verrucomicrobiia; order Limisphaerales; family UBA1100; genus UBA1100. The sequence continues at coordinate 12,262 of JASLKQ010000031.1, forward strand.
GGCATCAGCCACGGTGACATTGTTATGCCCGATTGAGGTGCTGAAAACACGCGTGCCATGGTAATCATTGGTCCAGGCCACCACGGCCTTGGCCTTGCCCTGTTCTCCACGGGCGACAACCTTGGCCGTCGGCAGGACTTGAATATTGTTGTAGAGCTCCTCGTTTGCAGTTGTCCAGTCGGCGACATCTTTTGTGATGTAAGGAACGTTTTTCTCAAACTTGATGTCGATCGGACGCTGTTGGCCGTGTCCGGAGGACTGGATGCCGATGTATTCAAACCATTTTGCGTTCTCGTCAGTGAGTTTAACCGGCTTGCGGAAATTACCAAACCGATAGGAGTGCATTGCACAGTGAAGATTTACTCCCGGGATGCCTTTTTTATGTGGAGCCAAGACTCCGGCAATGACCTTGGGATCACTGATGCCTGCTGAGCATTCGTCGTGAATTACCAAATTGTACCCCTTCGCATAGTCGGGATTACCATAGATTGCCAGAGGCGGTTTGGTACTCTTATCGGGTGAATGGACGTGGTCGATCTTGATATTAATGCGGCGCTCCAAACCCTGCTGAAGGATGTCCTTTTGCTTCGCATAATCATGACAGCAACCACCGGTAATCAGCAGTGCGCGCAGGGGCTTGGCTAGCGGTTTCTTTTTATCCGCTGCAAAAAGATCTCCGGTCCATAGGCCGGCTAAAAGAAGGCAAAAAACAATTCTCATAATGAGTGTGTGAGAGGGAATATTAACCCCGGAGAAAGGCAAAATCAATCACAGTCAGCAATCATTTCGTGCGGCCAACTACAGAGGGCGTATAAGTCCCCCCGAGGTCATGGCGGGATGTACTGAGTTGACGCAGATGGACAGGAGTTGCTGAATTCGGATCGCCCAAATACAAATCCCATCCGCCCTTTCCATTTTCCGTCCTGCTGCTGGAGAATCCCACCCAATTGTTGATGGCGAAAGGGTCTGAATCGTCCGCACCATTGGTACTGTTGAAGGCAGCACCCCGATGCGTACCATTTGCAAGATCAAGAAAGTAAATTTCGTCATCATGTTGTAAGGGGGAGGTCCAGCGTGTGTAGGCTAGGTGACCGTTATCCATGAACACCGGAAACATTTCTTGAATGCTCGGCAAACCGGCCAGTAACTCTGCCGAACCACCTGTCACCGGAATTCGGTATATATCTGCTCCTACACCGTCGCCGTTCCAATAAAATATCCATTGACCATCGGGAGAGATTCTCGGACCGGATTCCTCGTTTCGTTTGCCGTCAGCAGTGATAGCTTGAACTCGGAGTGTTTTTAAATTGATCATCCATAGATCCTCGCGGTTTCGTTTAAAAACGAGAGAACCCCCATCAGGCGTAAATACCGGATCTTCATCAATAGATGGCCCAAGTCCAGCTTGCTTGGATATATTCGATAATTCGCCGCTAAGAAAATCATAAACAAAAAGATCGAATGCCTCCGGCCAATCTGCGCCATACTTGGGTCCGATAGGGAGGGCCATGAACGTCATTTGTGCGCCATTCCGACTGAAGATCGGATTCATCGCGTGAATGGTATGTTTCTCAATTTCCGGAATCGTTACAGCTGTTTTCGCCGGGAAATCGCAAACGTGAATTCGACCATCCAGCCATCTTTGACCCGAGTCATCCAAGTCGTATGCTGTGTAACTATGAAATGCCAGTCGGCCGGTTAATGGCAGTGCCAGTTTTCGAAAACGAGTGGGCGATTTTTTACCCTCCAGTTCTTCCTGAACATTTTTTTCTGCATCCCCGGAGCAACCAAAAAACAGCGCTAACAAAACGGTAAGTAGAGATATCCTAAGTAGATTCATCAGTTTTCCTCAGCCACCTTTTCCAGCATTTCCAAGAGAACCTTCTGTATTTTCACTGAAGCGGTGATTTCCAGCGTACAGGTGCCCATCCAGGTTTCGTAGCCACCCAATGCATGCTGCCGCGGGGTTGGGAGGTAGCCGTTGTGACCGTTGGCTAATTCTATGGTGAAGGTGGCTTGCGGTAGCGGGCTTTTGGCTTTGAGCATAAGCCCAATTTCACAAAGCACCTCACATGGAATAGAGCAGATACCCACCTCTCCCATCCGCAGGGTTTGCAGTACGATTTCCTCCTCGCGGGGGCCGGTGACTAATCCGAGGGTGCGATGTGCATAGGCCTCGGCCAATCTCGGAAGTGAGTCGGGCGGATTTTCTGAGAGAACCGTTTTAGCATAGGCGATTTGTTTGGTGGTAGGCTGACGGTTCTTCAAGGTCAGGAGGGTTTGCTCCATAGCCAGTGAGATATCTGTTTCAAAGCTCACTTTCTTATGGATTGCCAAAACCCGGTCGCTGACGAGCTTGGCTACTTCATTCATACGCTGGTAACGTTCCATGCGGCCTCGGGGCACCCGAAAACTGATATTATTAATGTCACCACTGGTGCCATTGGACATGATGGCGACATAGTTCCTGTCCTTGCCCAGGGCCTGTTCGATGTGGCCGGCAAATACGCCAAAATAATCGGCCGAAATGGTCGCTTGCGGCACGCCCCCCACGTAATGCAGTGAATAATTGGCCAGAAGAGCAATCGGTCGACCATTAGTGCTTCGAAGTGAAATGAAATGTACCTCCGGGTCAGTGGGACCGGCCGGCCGTTCAATAAGATTGCGCGGCGGGTTCATGCGAACGGTATCATTCGGATCACCAAACGGATTGACGGCGATCCCACCCTCTTTCATGTACCACCGGCGGTTGAAAATTTCCTCCGGGGCAAGTGCCACCCCATGGGCCATTTCTGCAGGCGCCAGGTTTTTTTCCGCAGCAATAATGGCTTCAGCAATGCCGTTGACCAGTTGTTTGAAGTATGCGCGGTGTGCGGCATCATCGCGGTTGGTGCGCCGATCCTTTCCCGGGGGTGCGGTGTGCGTGTGCGTGGCGGCCACGAGCATCTGGTCAGTCCGAATTTCGGTTCGTTTAGCTGCCAGAGCCTTGGCTTGATCAATGTAGTTACGACCAATCAGGCAATTGTCTACAATCACAATTGCCAACCGCGTGTTTCCATCATCACAAACAATGGCTCGTGCGTACAGCGGGTCATGTGCCTTGTCAGCAAGCCGCTCACTAAAGGAACCAATCAATTGAACCGGCCAAACCTTCGGGGTAATATCGATTTTGGCTGCGCCGGCGCGGAACTGTGCCTGAACCTGAACAGTGAAGATAATAAATGCAAGCAGGAGTCTGAGTTTCATTTAGCGACCTTCGCGTTTGTCTTTATTGAAATTATTATTATTGGCGGGCATTCGTGCCCCGGTGTCCTTGCGCCAGTTGGCGAGCTTGGCGGCGAGGATTTTCACCTTGTCTGGATGGTTTTTGGCGAGGTCATTTTTCTCGGCAATATCCTCCTTCAGGTTGAATAGCTCCAGCTTTCCGTTTTCGTACCACTCGATGAGCTTCCAGTCACCTTCGCGCACCGCAGCGGTGGGGGCACATCCCTGGTTGCCATAATGGGGATAATGCCAGTACATCGCACCCCGATCATGTTTTTCCCCACGTAAGGCGGATGTAAAACTTACTCCATCAATGGGCAGAGGGAGCTCCATCTCAATCCTGGCCATTTCCAAAATCGTCGGGTAGAAGTCAGTGCTGGTAACGGGAGTATCATTTACGCTGCCAGATTGGGTTACTCCCGGCCAGCGAACCATCATGGGCTCGCGGATGCCCCCTTCATACATCCAGCCTTTACCCCCACGCAGGGGCAGATTGCTGGTGGGGTGTCCCTCGCTGGTTGAAAGGCCACCATTATCACTCATGAAAAATACGGCGGTATTACCCTCCAGGCCATGCTCCTTAAGACCATCTAGTACTTTGCCTACGGCCAAGTCCATGGCCTCCACCATCCCACCATAGACTGCATGCTCCTGCACGAGCCTTACCTTTCGGTTGTGTTCCTGCCCCCATTTTTCCTCAAGACCACGCTCTTTTTTCCGGGCTTGATATTTCTGGGTGAGGTCTTTGCGTGCAATCAGGGGCGTGTGCACCGAGTAGAAGGAAAGATAGGCAAGAAAAGGTTTATTCTTGTTGGCAGCCATGAATTTTACCGTTTCAGCCGCCAAACGGTCGGGCAGATGTTCACCATCCGGGCCATCGGTAAGTCGTGGGTTCCCATAAGGAGAAAAATATTTTTTACCGCCGTATGGGCCACCTCGGTGGTGCCCTCCCATGTTTATGTCAAAACCCTGATCCTCAGGCCAGAAACCTTCATTGCCTAAATGCCATTTGCCGGCAAAAAAAGTCGCATAGCCATTTTCCTTCAGGGCCTCAGCTATCGTAAATTCCTTTAATTCTAACTGTCTTGTGTATGTCGCGGGGAGTAGCCGGGTATTACGACGCCACGCCTTTCCAGCAGGGGCTCCAATGTAATCAGTCACACCTGTACGTGTAGGGTAGCGGCCGGTCATGATGCTGGCTCGCGTGGGGCTACAAACCGGGCAGGCTGCGTAGGCATTGGTGAATTTCATGCCGGTAGCGGCAATTCGGTCACAGTTGGGGGTGTCGTAGAATGAGCTGCCGAATGTTTTTAAGTCAGCCCATCCCAGATCATCGACCAGAAAAAAAACGAAGTTCAGAGGTTTAGTTTTTTGTCCTGCTCCAACCAGGACAGGTTGCAGGCAAGCCAACAGGAAAAGTAAGCGAATTACATTCATGAATGCCCGAGTGTGCCCATACCTTTAAGCGGGCGCAAGTCTGCCCATAATAAATTAGAATTTTAAGGGATTGGAATGGCCTTGGTTTTCCAGTCGTAAAGCGCAATTCCATTTAGTTCGCGCACTGCTACTTGATCTCCACTTACTGCCAAGTGTGCCCAAGTGGGTTGCTCAGAGACTTTTCTTGAGTCGATCAATTGAAACTCCTTTGGGCTGGCCTTGATCAGATGGAGATTGCCTCCTTGATCCAAGGCCAGAATTTTATCTCCTTGCCTTACCAGACTCATGTATTTTCCGTGTCGGCCGCTTCCAAATTGCTTTTGGCTGCGCCACCACTCCTTGCCGGTTTTCAAATTATAACAGGCGAAGTTTCCATCCTGAAGCAGTAAATAAGCGTGTCCCTCGAAGAGCACTGGGCTGGACATATAAGCGGAAGATTTAGAGCCAAGTTTCCATTTTTCTCGGGCGGTCCAAGTATCATTTTTCTGGTTAATCGAATAATATATAGCTCCTGCTCTATAAGTGCCGGTGTAAACTCCATTATCATAGGGCAAGGGTGTGACGATGTTCATTCCCAGATAGGCCTTAATCTGTTGTCGCCAGAGAACCGCTCCTGAATCAATATCAATTCCCGCCAGTTCTGTTCTTGCCTGGATAAGAATCTGACGTTTGCCGTTCAAGGACGCAATAACGGGAGAAGAAAACCCGCCTCCTCTCAGGCCTCCTTCATCTTTCATTGTTCTCCAGATAATCTTTCCCGAAGCCTGTTCTATTTTGCAGAAACTGGCCCCGGCTTGCATGTAAACAAACTGATCATCCACCATTGGGGAACAAACGCATCCAAAACCGGGAACGGGGGTGCCAAATTGTTTAGGGAAATTAATTTCCCAGAGCTTTTTTCCTGTTTTAGTTTCCAAACAAAGAAGGTTGTCATGCATGCCTGCTACAAAAAGCTTGCCGTTTGCCAATGCCGGAGTACTGCGAATCCAGCTGCCATTTACTCTACCTGGATAGGTAACCTTCCATTTTCCCGTTCCAGGCCACTGTTGCTTCCATTTAATTTTTCCGGTGGACCGGTCAAGAGCTTGAACGGAGTCTGTTTTATTGGCTCCCACTGATTCAGTGACATATACCGTGTCCTTATCCAAGAGTGGTCCAGAATAACTGGATCCCAGCTTTACACGCCAATTAAGTTTTAGGTTTTGCTCCTTAAGATCTGTAGGCCATTTCTCACCAACCACAACTCCATCCCGATTGGGGCCCCGCCATTGGGTCCAGTCTTCGCCATAAAGGCAGGAAATAGATATGGTAAGAGTTAAATAAGTTGCAATTTTCATTATAGTTTTCGGTTGGGGCTCTGATGTCCGTGGGAGAAGTTTTCTGTATGAAATAACAAAACAGGATTAAGGAACTATCGGCTTAGAGTTTTTCCAGTCATAGAGCGCAATTCCCTTCAGTTCACGTATGGCTAATTGGTGGCCGCTGATGGCCAGATGGGCCCAGGTGGATTGACTGGAGACTTTACGTGTATCCATAATTTGCAGTTTCTTCGGGTTGGCCTTGATCAGGTATAGGGTTCCGTTCTGGTCCAGAGCCAGTATTCGATCATCCTGCATTACCAGACTCATGTACTTGCCAAATCGTTTGTCGCTGACCCAGCATTCCTTGCCTGTTTTCAGTTCGTAACAGGCAAAACGATTATTGCGCAAGTGAAGATAAGCGTGTCCTTCAAAGAGTATCGGACTGCACATATAGGCCTGGGATTTGTGATCCCAATTTGCTTCCGATTGCCAGTTCTTATCCTTGTGGCTAATATTATAGAAATGCGATCCACCGCCATAGGTACTGGTGTAGATTCCGTTGTTATAGGGTAGTGGGGTGAGGATGTTCATTCCCCGGTAAGCTTTTACGGGCTGTTTCCATAGCACGGTGCCTTTCTCGATTTCGACACCCGCTAGTGTTTCTCTCGTTTGAACGAGAATCTGCCGCTTGTTATGCAAAGTGGCTATCATAGGAGAGGAAAAGGCGCTTCCATACATCCCTCCCTTGTCCTTTAAGGTCCTCCAGATAATTTTTCCGGTGTCCTGCTCAATTTTGCAAAAGCCTGCCCCTGCCTGTATATACACGTACTTCCCGTCCACCATGGGAGAGCACACACAGCCAAAGTCCGGTACAGGGGTCTTTAGTTGTTCGGGGAAATTTATTTCCCAGATGATTTTTCCGGTTTGTATGTCCAGACAAAGCAGGTGATCTTTCATACCTGCAACAAACAACTTTCCATTTGCCAGTGCCGGGGTACTGCGAATCCAGCTGCCATTACTCCAGGCAAAGAACGGAACACTCATTTTCCCGGGCCACTGTTGTTTCCATTTTACTTTTCCGGTTGTCCGGTCCAGAGCTCGTACCGTTTCATTTCCCCCCACTGATTCAGTTACATATACCGTGTCCTTGTCCAGGAGGGCCCCCGAATAACTGGATCCCAGTTTCACTCGCCATTTGAGCTTTAAGTTCTCTTTATTAAGAGTGGTAGGCCACTTCTTGCCTCCCACAATTCCATCCCGGCTGGGGCCTCGCCACTGGGTCCAGTCTTCTGAAGAAGCGCTGGAAGCAACTGTAGCAATGAATGCAATAATAAATCCTCTGGTCATAAATTCTATTTTGTATTGGCGCTGGAGACGCAGATTTAGTGGATTGGTTTCTTCAAATCGAGATTTTTGTCTAATGAAATCCCAGTGTTATCACCTGAGTCCGAAGCAATTACTTGCGGCGCAAATCGTAGCACGCCATTTCATGACTGTTTCTTATGAAAAGTAAACCTTTCGAAAGGGCTGGGTAATTCCAGGTACGTCCACCTTCCAGGGCCTTGAAGGTGGCTTTCTCCTTGAATTCAGATGAATCCATTTCCACCAAGGACAAGTCGCCTGCGTCCCCCATAACGATGAGGTGTCCGGAAGCAGCAATTATTTGGCCATATCCATACTTGTTGCCTCTCCATTTGAGAGTTCCATTGGCTGCATCAAGGCATGTGAGCCGGTTTTCATTCAGACCATATATGTGTCCTTTCCAGAGGATGGGGCTGGAGAACTTGGTCTTGAGTGATTTACTCTTCCACAGGGATTCAGTCTTAAGCGTATCCTTATCTTTAACCAGCTTGAAGGCCTCAGCACCGGTTCCGTACCCAGCAGAGACGAGTAAAGTGTCATCGGCTAATCGGGTGGGTTGAGCGATATTGTAATTATTCATGAAAATCTTCCATGGCCGCGACCATAGCATCTTTCCCGACTCTGGATCTAATCCGACAACCTTGCTTTTCACTGAAACAACGAGTTGAAGTTTATTGCTCAAATTCAGGAGGGCCGGGGTGCTATAGGTTTGATCACCATTTAGAGTGCTCCATTTTTTTTCACCCGTCTTTTTATCCAGGGCTATGATGGCGTTATCTTGATTTCCCCCTGGGGTGATGAAGAGCTTGTCTTGATGGATAACGGGCGAAGCAGAAACCCCCCAGTAAGGGGGCTTAACTTTATTCCCCTCAGTCAGGTTCATTTTCCAAAGTAGTTTTCCGGAATTTGAATCAAAACAGTGCAGGTGCCCCATTGCCCCCATGGTGTAAAGGAGTCCGTCATTCCATAAGGGATTGGTTCTGGGGCCAATCCCTCCAAAATATTCTTTAAACCTGGCGGGGTACTCGTATGACCATTTTACCGATCCGTCGTTGATCGACACTGCAATGACTACTTCATTTTCCTCCTGTTGCTCAAGGGTGAAGGCAAGTTGCCCGGCAACGGTGAATGATGCATGACCTCCCCCAATTAATTTTTTCCAGAGTAAAGGGGGCCCTTCCTTGGGCCATTCGGTTAGAATATTTTCTTCAGAATAAATTCCTGTACCATCAAACCCTCGAAAAGCACTCCAGGCAGTACTTGAATTATTATCCTGAGTGTGTCCGGTTGATGAGGGATTTAATCGTTGTTTTCTAAGAGTTTTGATATCGGGTTGCGATTTATTCCACACAATTTTCGGAATACCACCACCTCTCCATTCCAGATTGTTGCAGGCCATCCAGCCAGCAACACAGAAGGATAATCCCAATCCCAATAATATTTTTTTGGCTCTACTCAAGGGTTAGTCTTCCTGAAGAGATAATGGCTTACGATCCACTCTTCTCCCTGGTTAGTTAACCACAGTTCAGAGCAGGCCATAAAGAAAATCCGCCAATACACCCACCATTTTGTAGCTTGGTTGGAACCGTAAGTATTACCAAAAATCTCACGGATTTGCCTTTCGTGAATATCCATGTTTTCAAGCCAAGCTTCGGCTGTTTTGTGATAATGGAGACCATTGACCTGCCATTGTCGATCGATTTTAAGGTCGCGGTTAAAGTGGCCAAGAAGGTCGTCGCTGGGCATGATGCCGCCGGTAAAAAAGTGTTTTCCCAGCCAATTGGATTCACCCTCGGTTTCGAAGTGGTAGGCAAATTGTTTGTGGGAAAAAATGTGCACGAATAGTCGGCCATCAGGATTAAGCCATTGGCTGATTCGTTCCATTAGTTTCTCGTAATTTTTCATGTGCTCGAACATTTCCACCGACACAACCCGGTCAAAGGTTCGGTCTATGTCAAATTGGTTCATGTCACAGGTTTGCACCTCTAGATTACTCAAGCCTTTTTGGGATGCTCGATCTAGAATGTATTTTCTCTGATCAGCTGAGTTGGAGACAGAGAGAATCTTTGCCTGAGGATAATGTTCAGCCATCCATAAACTAATAGCTCCCCATCCACACCCCAACTCCAGTATCGTTTGGCCATCTCTTAGGTTGGCGCGCTCACAGGTGAGCTCCAGCATTCGTGCTTCGGCTTCATCTATATTCCTTGTTCCCTCAGGCCAGTAGCAGCAACTGTACTTTAGACGTTTCCCCAATGATTTGATGAAAAATTCAGGCGGCACTTCATAATGTTGTTCATTGGCAGCCTGTGTTTCAATCGCAACAGGCATTGTTTTTAACTCGTTTATTAGTTCGGTCTTTGCCCCGGATAGAAGGCGGTTTGCTTCAGACTGGATCCGTTGCTGGTTCAGTTTTCTGATCCGCCGACGAATCAGGGAATCCGGTATCCAGTCATTTTTCAGCAATGTGTTGATCATGATGGAGTTTCCCTTGGGGGCCAAGGGATGAAACAAGAGGTCGTTTGTTGATAGGCTTTGTAGGCCGGGCCTTTAGAGATCAGATTTTGTTTTTCATTCGCGGGAACACCAAATACCTTAAGGAGCAGGAAAAGCATCAGTAGCGGACAGTAAATTGTCCACCAGCCATTCGAAGCACAGGCAAACAGGAAAAACCCAACCCAAGCAAGCCATTGAAAGAAATAATTGGGGTGTCTTGAATAATTCCACAGGCCCGAACGGCAAACCTCATCAGTCGATCTTTGCGATTTGAACTTGGCCAGTTGCCAGTCAGCCATACCTTCACCGACTATCGCGATTAAAACTATCGCGAGGGCTGTCCACTCCAGTAGGCTGATGGTTTCCGAGTCGTTCCATGTGGGCACTGCGAATACTATGCTGAATACCATCATCAGGAGGCCTTGCCAGTGGAAGACGCCAAACATTTTTAGTGTAGCAGTTTTACCCCATCTTTCGCGAAGTTCAGCATATCTATTATCTTCTTGAGGATATTGTTGCCTGAAGCGTGATAGCAGATGGAGGCCCAGTCTGCCGGACCAAATGCAGGTTGCTAAGGCCAGGATAATCCGGCGAGTTTCATCGCCATTACCTGAAAAGGGCAAAATAAATGGCCAGCATTCCAAAGCTGAAGCCCCAGAGCACATCAATAATTCCAGCGTTACGTAACTTTTCACTTAGTCCGAAGGTGAGATTGATAACGGAGAAAATGATTATCCAAACAAGGAGTAGTTGTTGAAAAAGTGGATGCATTTTAGACCTGCTAAGAGCACCTGTCGGATTTCTCCAAAAGAAAATCCTCAAAGGAAGCATTGGCAGGCAAACGTGCTGCCCGAATCAAACCATATATGGCTACAGCGATATTGCCCAAACAGCAAATAGCCGCCAACCATGGAACCCGGGTTGCCCAGGATTTCTCCTGGTATAATAGCCATCCATAAAAGATGAGAAACCCCCAATAGCAGTCCATAAGTGTGGCGATAAACCAGGGACTCGAACGCTGTTCATTGAAGTAAACGAGCATATTTTTACCGCTTCCGGCCCAGAAACATACGCAGAGCATGGAAATCAGCATGAGGCTGAAGAATACAAGTAGTCCTTTTTTGGTCATGAATGGCCCCTTAAGCTCAGATTATTAGGTCGGGTGTAAATGGCTTGGGCGACTCCTACATTGCGCATGGAGAATCCCGCATGGCAGTAGCAGAGGTAGTAGTTCCATTTGCGGATAAATGCCTCATCGAAACCTTGTGCACGTACTTCTTCCAGTGATCCATTGAACCGTTCATGCCATGCCTTGAGGGTGCGGGCGTAGTTTTGACTGAATTCTTCCCAGGAATTCAGGAAAAGAGTCCCCGCCTTTTCCATAGCCTGAGCGATACGGTGTTGGGCGAGCAAGAGTGAGCCAGGAAAGATATGTTTTTGGGTCCAGTCGGTTCCATTTCGAAGCTGTTTATAACGTGAGTCGGGGCAAGTGATTATTTGAATTCCCAGAAGACCTTCAGGTTTAAGCAGCCGGTTGCATTGCTGGAAATATTCCTCCAGATAGGCATCACCCACGGCTTCCAGCATCTCGATGGAAACAATCTTGTCGAAATGACCTTTGACGTGTCGATAGTCTTTGAATATTAGGTCAACCTTGTCCGAAAGCCCCGCGGTGTTGATTCGATTTTGGGCAAATTTAAGTTGTTCTTCAGATATGGTAATCCCGGTAATCTTGCATCCGTATTTACTGGCTGCATGTTCGGCAAATCCTCCCCATCCACACCCTATTTCCAGAATATGATCTGATTGCTTGATATTTAATTTTTTACATAAGCGGTCGTATTTGGCGGTTTGTGCTTCACTTAAACTTGAAGATTCATTTTCAAAATAGCCGCAGGAATAGGTCATGGTCTTGTCCAGAAACAATTTATAAAATTCATTACCCAGATCATAGTGCTCATGAATATTGGTTTTACTCATTTCAGGGTTGTTTGGACGAAGCAAGTGGCCTATGCGGTTTATGGTGCCAAGAAAGTTAATGGCAATAGATTTTGCCGCAGAACCCGACATGGAGGGAGCTTGATCGATATTTAATATGAACCAGGAAACAACTGCAGAGATGTCATCCGAATCCCAGTCGCCATCGACGTACGCCTCTCCCAGTCCAATGTCACCATACTGAACACATTTCGAATAAAAACTGTGGGATCTGACATGTATGATCGCTGGTGGTACGGTGTCATCTTCGCCATATTCATATGTGTCACCTCCGGGCGTCCGGATAATAAGTCGGCCCCGTTTCATTTTATTGAATGCCTCGTGAATCAGTCTGTGGCACTGCCTTTGCCAAAAAGTGGGGGAACGGTCGCCAGTTTCGCAACCTATGGCTTGTTGAGGGTGGATTTTCAGTTGCATTAGATGGGTTCTTTGATTCCAGATTACCGCAAAATGGGTTTCTGCAAATGGGGGTTCTCAGCTTTCGGGTAATGACTTAGGCCTTTTAGCTTCAGGCGTAAGGCGTGCCAGTGGATAAGAGTAATTACTTTAAGCGTCAATAGCGGGTATTTGATGGCGTACCAGATCAGTCTTTTTCCGGTAAACGGAAGGGCATTTCCAGTCAGTGAGCTGGCTAATATTTTTTTGTCTTCCTCAAACTCATTTATATTTATGTCGAGTTTTGCATCAGGCATTCTCAGATCAAAATCAAATTCCAGATCCAGACTGGAAAAAGGAGATACATAAAAATATTTAGGTACTCGGAGCCGGAACCTGCCCTGGGAGTATTGGGTTAGTAAATAGGGTTTCATTTCTCTGTATGTATTACTCACCTCCGCCACAGCGCAGAGTGGTTCAGATTTTGAACTGGAAATGAAATAAAATGAGACTGGGTTAAAAATATAACCTGCAATTCGGGGCAAAGTGATGAGTTGGACAAGGCAATCATCGGGTAAATCCAGTCCATTTTCCCGGGCATATGCGATAACTTTTTCTTTGGCACTGCGGCTATCCTTTTGCAAATGATCCCGGTCATAAAACGAAAAGAGATTGAACCGATTATGGCTCAACAGAAAAAACCTTCTGGAGAGCTCATCAATTTCATCCAAGCAGAGGCCAAACATGAAAATTCTATAAAGAAAATGGTGCTCCTTGGGGCTGAAGCGATGATGCATGATTCGGCATTCATAAATACACGACTTCAATTCCACAACGACCTCCCTAATATGATTGAACAAAGATCTAAAGCGGAATTTAGGGCGTCCTCATGAAAACCGTATTTAAAATAACTGCCGCAAAAATAAACTGTTTGTTCCGGGGAGCATTGGTTCAGTAAATGTAATTTATGCTGGGCCTGGACGGCAGCTGTGTCGAAGAGCGGGTGCTCAAATTCTACCTGTTTAATGATGCTATTGGAATTGATTTCGTCTTCCCCGTTGATACTCACGAAGTAGTCGGTTTTTTGGGATACATTCTGGAGATTATTCATCCAGTAGATTGTTCGTGGAATAAGCTCACCTTGAGCATTCTCTTTAATCCGGTAGTTCCAGGAAGCCCAACAGAGTTTATTTTGGGGCATTGAGGTTGGGTCGGTATGTAAAGTGCCGATATTTTTTTGATATTTGAACTTGCTCAACTCCTTTTTTTCCTCGGGTTTCGGGGAGTCTAATAAGCCAAGGGATTGATCAGCATGACTGGCAAGTATTACCTTGTCATAAATGCGAGATTGACCGTCACCAGTGTATACAGTTGCCTGCTTTCCTGCCCTTTCTATTTTCCTGATTTTATTGCCGATTGATATTCTATCTGCAAATGGAGCGGTCAGTTTTTTTACGTACTCACGGGACCCGCCCTCAGGAGTGAGCCACTGGTGTTGGGTGTTCATTCCCAGGAACCCGTGGTTATCAAAAAAACGCAGCAAGGTGGTTGCCGGGAACTTCAGCATCAGCTTGGGGGGGGTAGACCAGATGGCGGAACTCATGGGAACAATGTAGAGTCGGAAGAAATCTTCCCCATATTCTTTGACCTCAACGTATTCTTCGAGTGTTAATGAATCAAACTGACCTGAGTCCAATGTTTCGCGAGCTTCATTATTGAAGCGGTTGATTTGCATTAGCATTCTCCAGTGGCGAGGATTGAAGATGTTTTTGCGCTGGCCGAAGAGATGATTCAGGCTTGAACCGCAATACTCAAGGTCTTGGGAAAGGTGCTGGACACTGAAAGACATGTTTGAGTTTTTATAGCAAACGTTAAGCTCATCAAATAGTCGGGTGAGGTTGGGGTAGGTTTTTCTATTGAAAACCATGAATCCCATGTCAATCGGGATTTGCTGGGTGCTTTCTTTTGCCTCTACTGTAAGCGAGTGGCCTCCTATGTGTTCGTTCTGTTCATAAAGATGTATGTCAAAGTCCTTGTGCAGAAAGTGTCCGCAAGCTAGGCCGGAAATGCCCGTGCCGATAATGGCAAGCCTTGGCTTCATTTTTCAGGATCAATGTTGCGACCCTCATCAAGCACACGTGCAGGGACCGGTTTAAGATCATAAACCAATCCGAGCCATGACATGATTTTCAAGCCGTAGTAAGTTGGATCAATCTCCCACCAATAAAAACCCTGGCGGGTAGAATGCATATAGTAGTGATGATTGTTGTGCCAGCCCTCTCCAAGAGTGACTAGAGACAGCCAAAAATTGTTCCGGCTCTGATCTCCGGTATCAAACCTCTGTTTTCCGTATATATGAGCTAAGGAATTGATCGTTGAGGTTCCATGGAAAAGAACCGTGGTACTGATAAAGAACCCCCAAATCAAAATTTGCCATCCATTTGTTTGCAAAGATGGCCATTTTGCACCCGACCAATCACCAAGGAAATAAAGTCCTGCCGCCATCACTGCAGGCACCAACTTGTTGAAACGATTAAGAAATACCAGTTCGGGATATTTCGAAAAATCCTTTATTGAATCATAGTCAGTGGCAAAATTCTTGGGGCTCGCAATCCAGCCAATATGGGACCAAATAAAATTGTGGGTATGTGGCGAGTGTACATCCTTCTCCTGATCTGATTCGTTATGATGCCTGCGGTGATGAGCAGCCCACCAGAGGGCCCCCCTTTGAACTGCCGTTGATGCTGCGACGGCAAATAGAAACTGCATTAACCGGCTGGTTTTAAATGTACGATGGGAAAAGTACCTGTGGAGAAACGCCGTAATGGCGAACATGCGAGTGAAATACAGCGTTAGAGCCAAGATAACCGCAAACCAACTCCAGCCAACCCATATAATTCCTAAACATCCCAAGTGCAAGAAGATCAGTGAGAAGCATCGGGCAGGGTCAAGTGAATGAGAATCCTCTTCATTCAATTCATCGCGATACTCAGAATCGAAAGTCCGCAAAGCAGATTTGAAATTGGTTTTCAATTAAAGAAATGCAAACGGTATTTATCTTTTCGGTGCGTCCTTGGTGGCACCGACCTCCTTGCGCCATTCAATTAACTGACTAAGCAGTTCGCGGCGTTTGTCGGGCCGCTGGCTGGCGAGGTTGGTTCTTTCACCCGGATCACTGTCCAGATGGTACAGCTCAGGGGTGTTTTCGTCAAAACTCTCAATCAATTTCCAGTCGCCAACGCGAATGGCTCCGCCGGATTTACCGCCAAGGAAATGAGGTTTTTCAAGAGGATAATGCCAGTGTAATGCCTTGCGCGCAGGGGCCGCTTCTGGATCTCGCCAAGTTTGCAGTATGGACACCCCATCAAGGGTTTGGGATTTATCCGGAGTAATATCGGCGGCTTCCAGAAGGGTCGGGTAAAGATCGACGTTGGAGGTTGGTTGTTCAGATATCTTGCCTGCAGGGGTTTCACCAGGCCAGCTGACAATAAAGGGAACCCGTATTCCCCCTTCATAAAGCTGACTTTTTCCTCCACGTAGAGGGGCATTTGAGGTGACATTTAATTCGCCGCCATTATCACTGCTGAAAATTATAATGGTATCTTCTTCCAGATTGAGTTGTTGAAGCTTTTTCATGATGAGTCCGATGCCGCTATCGATGCTCTCCAGCATGGCGGCCAGGTGGGGGTTGTGGTCGCCGGCCCAGTGGTTTAAGGCATCGCCTTCATGGCCCGAATCCTTGCAGAGATAACATCGCTCACGGGTGCTTTTACCCGGTTGATGTTTCTTGCGGTATTTTTCCACCAGATCGGGTCTCCCATTTAGAATCGTGTGGGGTGCGTAGTGGGCCAGATATAGAAAGAAGGGCTTGTCCTTGTTATTTTCGATAAACCCAATTGCTTCGTTATTGAGCCGGTCCGTCAGGTATTCATCCTTGCCGAGCTTGTTTTTGGGCAGGTCAATCCAACTAATGGGTTGGGTGCGGAAAACATACGGAAAAAAGTTTGCCCCGTTTCCAACTCCTTTGATCTCACTGCCGGTATTCCAGCCAAAACCATGATCGACAGGGCGCACGACTTTTTTGGCACCATGATATTTGTAGCCTGAGAGATGCCATTTTCCGATCATACCAGTGGTGTAACCGTTTTTTTGCAGCATCTCGGGCAACGTGACATGCCGGGCAGAGAGACCGTTTTCTGAATCGGGCCTAAGATAATCCAGTATGCCCACCCGCGCAGGATATTGGCCGGTCAAAAATGCGGCACGATAAGGTGAACACACCGGAGCCGAAGCGTAGGCATGAGTGAATTTGAGTCCGCGCTTGGCGAGTGCATCCAGATGCGGGGTCTCGTTGAATTTGTTCCCGTAGCACCCCAGTTCTGACCAGCCGAGATCATCGGCCAAGACAAAGATAATGTTTGGAGGCTTGGCCCACGTTGAGTCCAGACTCAAACAAATGAGAGCTAGGAGTAAGGCCCGTCTCATTCTCCAATGATTTCGAAGATGGCTTCCACTTCCACTGCCGCACCAGTGGGTAATGCCGCAAATCCGAGTGCGCTACGGGCGTGATAGCCATCATTCTCTTTTCCATATATCTTGTGTAAAAGGTCCGACGCGCCATTGATGACCAGATGCTGGTCGGTGAAGTCCGGTGCGGAATAAACGCAGCCCAATAGTTTAATTACCTTCAGACCGTTGATTGTTCCATGTGCATTATGAACGGAATTTAAAATCTTTTTTGCACAATCTTCGGCTGCCGCATAACCCTCTTCAACGGATAAGCCGGCTCCAAGCACACCTGTGGCAGTGCTGGTGTGACCGGAAGTGATGAGAAGATTTCCACTGCGGATACATAGGTTCAGATAGCCTGGTTCTTGGTCGGTAAATTCAACGCCTAGTTCCTTTGCCTTGTCCTCAGGGTTCATGGGGTGATTGTAGGGGCTGGGGCTCCGGGAGAAAGCTCAATTTTTGAACTAAAACAGAGGTAAAGGAACCCCCTCACAAAGTTTGAGGGGCCGACCGAGTGGATCAATCAGTTCGGTCAGGGGATCAATCCCCATGGCTTTGAAGGCGGTGGCATGGATATCGGCGGGTGAACAGGGATTGGAACCAGGCTCTGCGCCCTTGCGATCGCTGGAGCCATAGACTTGGCCGCCTCGAATGCCTCCACCGGCCAGGGCCAGTGAGTAGACGCCCGGATGATGGTCGCGCCCGCCGTTATTATTGATCTTGGGCGTGCGGCCGAAATCCGTGAGGAACACCACCAGGGTTTCATCCAGCATCCCTCTCATTTCCAGATCGGTCAGTAGCGCAGACACCGCGCGGTCAAACACCGGTAGCAGTCGATTTTTCATTTTTGGAAAATGTCCGCGGTGAGTGTCCCAATTGTCGCCTCCACCACCGGCAAGATCGCCCGCTGAACAAAGCGCTTGCACCACCGGTACACCGGCCTCAACCAGGCGCCGGGAAAGCAGCAGGGTTTGCCCTCCCATGTGGTCACCATACATATCTCGAATGCGGGGGTCTTCCTTCTCAAGGTCGTACGCTTCACGCACCGGTGATCCGAGCAGCATATCTGCGGCCATGCGGCGGTAGTGATCCAGTTTCTCGTATTCGGTTTCCGCCCCGCGGCGTTGGCCGAGGTTGTTGTCCAGTCGATCAAGCAGTGTGCGCCGGTCACTCACGCGGTTTTTATCCAGATTCAAGTTCAGGTTCAGCTCGCGGTCGGTATAACGGTTAACTCCACCGTAGGGTTGACCTGCGGGTGTGCGCATGAGGATGGGGTCGTATTTTGATCCGAGCCACCCCGCTCCCTCGCCGGCCATCTGTGTGCCGTTGTCATACATTGAATAAGGCATCCGGATGGCCCGGGGAGTTCCGGTATCTGAATTATGAAAATGCGCAATCATTGAGGCCATTGAAGGCCAGTTACTACGGCTCTTGGCCTTGATGGCACCCTCTGGATTGTGACCGGTCATGTTTACGTACATGCCCTGTTGATGTCCACCGTGCTTGTGATTTACAGAGCGGACGATGGCGAGCTTGTCCGAGTGTTTGGCAATCAGTGGAATGTGCTCGCAAAAATGAATACCCGGCGTGGCGGTCTTGATGGGTTTGAATTCACCGCGAAATTCAGACGGTGCCTCTGGCTTGGGGTCAAACGATTCGTAGTGACTCATGCCACCCCAAGTGTAGATGATGATGCAGGACTTGGCCTTGCGCGGATGGCGATCGCCGGATTTTGCTTGCGCCTTGAAAAAGGTCGGCAAGGTGAAGCCTGCCAGGCCCACGCTTGAGCGCAGAAAATCACGTCTTGAATATTGCAGGCTTAACATCGTGCCTTGGATTCCTTGGGCTACCCAGTCACCCGGAAAATCTAGCCTATTGAGTCTATTATCTCAAGGCCGCAGCTTTAACCGTGTTACTTGGGGATAATCGCCTTCGCCATCTTGGTGGTGGCCACAAAGTAACCCAGAGGCTTGTCCTTCTCATCGGTCACCAACCACACGGCATCGGAATAGGTGTTTTGCTGCCGTTCACCGTCCTTGGCAATTTCGCCGTAGAGCTTGCGCGCTCCACCGTAATCAATCCAGTAGAGTTTGACATTCTTATCGCTCTTATTCTGGAAGGTTACGATGGTGAAAGAGCCGGTCTGGGATTTCGACGGCGGCTTCTCTTTTCCCTCCGCCGGGAGCCATTTCAGGTTATCCTCAGGCTTGGGCTCAGGCTTCTTTACCGCGACCACCTTGCTTAGATCAATGCCACGCACCACCTTCACACCCGGTAGCGTCTTCTTAAGCTTCTCGATGCCTTCTTCAGTAACCTTGGTTTGCCACACATATAACTGCTTCAGATTTTTGAGTCCGGTCAACTGATCCAGTGCCTTGTCTGTGATCTTGGTGCCGTAGAGGTTGAGGTACTCCAGATCGGCCAAACCGGCGAGCTGGCCAATACCCGCATCATCAATCTGGGTGCGCTCCAGATGCAGTCGACGGAGTTTACTGAGGCCCTTGAGGTGCACCAGGCCGGCACTGGTGATCCGGGTGTCGCGCAGGTTCAACACCACCACGTTTTTGAGCGCGGCCACATGCCTCAATCCCTCGTCGGTCAGTTCCCGTCCGCGAAGATGAAACTCCACTTCCCAGCTTCCTGATTCGCCAGGCCAGGGAAGGATGAGTCCCCCCAGTTTTTTAATCGCGCCAATGGAAGGCTTCTCCGCCGCGTTAGCTGTGAGGGTGTTAGCGATCAGTAAAGACAAAATCAGGTAAAGATAAGGTGACATCGTATTTCTCCTATAATTTAAAATGAAGTGAACAGGCAATTTATTGCTTTCCATTGCTTGATTCCAAGCGATGGGAGAGCAGCCACGCATACACTTTTTCATTGGCGTAGGTTTTACTCCACGAGTTGTGGTTTACCCCGGGATAGATTGTCAGCTTGGCCTTGGTGCCGCCTGCCTTTTTAATGGCATCGACCATCGATTGGCTCCGTGAAGCCGGGACTACGCGATCGGCTCCCCCGTGAAAGGCCCAGATGGGAATCCCGGTTATTTTTTTTGCCGTGGAAGGGTCGCCCCCGCCACAAACTGGCGCCACCGCAGCAAACAGTTTCGGGTACTTCGCGATCATCGCCCAGGTGCCGTATCCTCCCATACTCAAACCGGTGCAGTAGATTTGTGATCGGTCAATCTTGTGTGAGGTTGCAACATGCTCGATGAGTGAATGCAGTTGTGCCGAATCCCAACGTTTGTTTTTCGGGCATTGCGGGGAGATTACAATAAACGGGAAATCCTTCTTTGAACCCACCCGCTTTGGTGGCCCCCATTTTTTGACCTGATTCAGATTGCTGCCGCGCTCTCCGGCACCGTGCAGAAACAGCATCAGCGGCCACGATTTCTTCTGGCCGTAAGATTTGGGCAGGAAGAGCCAGTAATCAAGGGTTGTCTCCTTGTTGCCGATCTTAATTTTTAATTCCTGGGCTGTTTGCGTGCCAGGCTTGGCCTCGGCGGCCATCATGGGTCCGGGACCAGCGAGGAGCAGGACGGTCATGGCTAAAGGGAACATCGATTGTATTTTATGGGTAATAAATTTCATCATAACAGAGCGGGTTTTGTTTCAGGAGTATATTGTTTTGTTTTAATTGGAGAGGTTCTTGGGAATGCTGCCATCGCCGGTGGCTTTTCCGTCTTCAAGAATCCACGCGAGGTTGAAACGGGCGACAGCAGAGCCGCCCTTGGGGCCGCCTTCAAAGTGATGGAAAATCATGCCTTCGGTTATGGTGCCGGGGCGACCGGAGGTGACAGAAGAGTAGGCATGGCGTCCGGCGAAAACCAGCCGTTTAACCGGCCATGTTTTGCCTCCATCAAAGCTTGCCCATACGGTTCCGTGGTCACGGCCACTGGGACTGTCACAGTTGCTGTAGATCAAAATATCACGGCCTTTGACTGCAAGGCGTGTGAGCCCAGCCATGCAGCCATAGTCGGTATTCTGCGGCCCATCGGGAAGCACTTCACAAAACTTTAGGTTTTTCCATGTCTTGCCCCCATCAGTGCTGGTGGCGGTCCAGCGCCTGCGCGGATTGGCGCCTTCCTCGGCCCAGTGACGACGTGAGTTATAATAGATGGTGCCATTGGCCAATTCTGCCAGAGTCGCCTCACCGGTGCCTTTGGCCGGGAAAGGATCACTGGTGTGCCACGTTTTGCCTCCATCATCGCTATAGATGGCGTTGGTATAATGCTGAGGCCATTTACTGCGATGATTTTGGCCGGCATAAAAGCGTGAAGGACGAATCAACCGGCCCTTGTGCTTTCCATGACGCAGGGTGATACCGTGCTCGTTCATGTGCATGGAAGGAGCGTTGCCTTCGGCGTCGGGGTGAATTGTTACCTCAATCTTCTTCCAGGATTTGCCATCGTCTGAGCTACGGAATACCCGCAATGGTGCCGGCGGATGGCGATCCTCTACGAAAGCAAGGATATCGCCTGAGGTTTCATCCACCGTCAGCCCCCCGCACTGGAAGCCCGGTTTGGAAATGACAATCTCTGGTCCCCAGGTCTTGCCGCCATCTTCACTACGCTTGGCGCGCACATGGCTTGTTCCCCACGTGGCCACCACCGTGCCCTTCATGGTGACGACAATATTGCCAAAGCGTTCGCCCTTGAACACCTGCTGGATATCAAGATGCGGTTTGCCAAGATGCGGCTTGAGCGGTCCTTCGAGTGATTTGCATCCCGTCGAACAAATCCCAGCGAATAAAAGGATGGTAAGAACTTTTTTCATGGACGGAGCTGAGCATGACGCCGGGCTGGCGTATGGCAATTGAAAATGGACGGAACTGTCTTAAGTTTTTTATCGTCAGACGGTGTGTAATTCATAGAATCCGCGCCTTGAAACCTGTCCTCCGATTATTTCTACTGATGGCCCTGTGCCTTTGTGCTGGCTGCTATTCGGCCGGAGGCAAGCCGGTAGGTTTGTTATCAGCCCTCCGCA